>JBMYVD010000017.1:0-26378 GCA_049606035.1 Candidatus Poseidoniaceae archaeon
TGGCAAGGCCTTTCTCTATACGACCGATTTCCATACGCTCTTTATTCCATCTCGAAACGTGAGGTGAAGAAATCCAGTACAGGGAAATGAATCCTGGGATCACAAGCCATGATTCCATCCAAATTACAAATCCAATAGGTGCTGAAAGTATGGAGAGGACTCCAACCAAGATGATACCGCCAGACAAGGCAAGTGACACATCTCTGCGCCAAGATGTACTTCCGTCAGGCAGACTGTAAACCAACATGGACATCAGTGCAATTCCAGCAAAGGAATACAGCATTCCATCGTCTCTAAGGTAGTCGAATAGAAGCAAGAAGATGTTGACCGCTACCGCTACACGCAGCCACGATGCAAGCGTGTAAATCTCCAGAGGAGCATACCAATCACGCATGGTTCTTTCACCGCTCATGATACCGCCTCCGTAGCATTGGTCTGCTTCATGTAGCGCCAAGAGAATACAACAAGCATTGCAAAGATTACCACTGACCAAGCTGCAGCCAGCCCATACTGTCCATCGATGAATGCAACATCATAGACATAGGTGATCAGAATATCTGTTGAGCCGGGCCCGTAAGTTAGGTTTGGACCGCCGTCAGTCATCAGATAAATCACGTTGAACATGTTGAATGTCCAGATGAATCCGAGTAGTGAAAGAGGGATTAGTGCACTCTTCAAGTTAGGTAATGTAAGATGTCTAAATTGGTCCCAGTCACTGACACCATCAACTTCCGCAGCCTCATACATTTCACGAGGAATTGATTGTAATGCACCCGATAATGACATCATCATAAACGGCACACCTAGCCATATATTGACTAGAATAACAACGATTTGCGCTCCGGTTGGGTCTGCGAGTAGATTGAGGTCCGTACCGAGCAAATCGTTGAGCAAACCGTCGGGCTGGAATATACCTCTCCAAATTAGAACCGAGATGTACGAAGGAATTGCCCATGGAAGAAGCATGACTGTTCTGTAAGCAACCCTTCCTTTGATTCTCTTATCGTTGAGAATTAGTGCTAAGAAGAGGCCAATTCCAATGTGTGCAATTACGTTTGATAGAGTCCAAATCAACGTGAATGCAGTGACCTTGAGGAATCCTTCTGCAGTGAATACCTCGACGAAATTTGCTAGTCCAATGAACGATTCATCACCGAGTTTTGTTTGGCTTGCATCGGTTACTGAAAGGTAGAATCCATAGAATACCGGATAGAAAGTCAAGACTGCAAGAGCGACAAGGGCTGGTGCGATGTAGAAATGGGCACCTCTCGAAGATGTCTTCTTCTTGTCCTTCCATGCGCCATATGAAAGTAGAGCAATCAAGGATAGGATGATTGATCCAATTGCAAACAGAACCCCGCTGGTTCCACCTGGTTCTGGCAAGATGTCTTCAACACTAGAAATTACGTTTTCTTGGTAAATCTCACCTGTGGAATCGTTGACAGTGACCAGATGTTCTTGGTTTGGAATCAACCCTGTAATCGAGCAACTAAAGGTGGTTTCTGTTGAATATGAGGAAAGACATCCCGTGTATGAATCAATTACTGTTTCTCCATCAGATAGGGTCGAGTGAAGTTCTCCATCAAGGAAGATTGAATGGTTGCCTTGGCCAATTTCAAATTCAATTTCTGCTGTCCTGTAGCCTTCGATTAGGACTGCTTCATCAGCCCAGTCTGCATCTTCTAGCATCCTCTCCAATTCTTCATCTGCCATTTCAAGCGCTTCAGAAGCGGTTGATGTTTCGGTGTAGACCTGTTCAAATGCTGGTGCAAGAGCTTCGTAAACCATGGACATGCCACGAGTTGTTGGCGCAGGGGTTCCAAGTTCTGCTTGCTCGATAAATCCGGTAATCACAGGGTCTGCAAGTATCTCAGCATCCTGTTTCAAATTCTCAGATGTGGGTATTGTGTAAGTTTGAAGAGCGAACTCTTTCTGAACTTCATCGCTCGACAGATAGAGTGCTAAATCGGTTGCAGCGACCTTCTGTGGGCTCTGTTTTGACACAGCCCAACCTTTGTATGTTACAAGAGGAGAAAGGTGGTCTCCATTCTCACTGACTTTTGGAAGAAGGGTTTGTCCAAGATTGTCGATTCCTTTTCCATACCTTGCCCAATTCCAAGGTCCATCGATTACCATTCCAGTATCCCATGCCTCAAACGAATTTTCCATGCTAATTTTCTGAGTTCCTTCTGGGACAATTCCGTACTCTAATTCTAGGTCCATCATCCACTCTAGAGATGCTGCTGCTCCACCCTCGTCAAGCGTAGGAGTTCCGTTTTCATCGAATAATTCTCCACCATATCCGCCGAGGAATGGGAACCACCAGTAAGCGTTCTTGACAGGGAATTCAAGTCCAACCATCTCGCCAGCAGCCATCAAATCATCGAGAGTCCAATCTTCGTTTGGCTCTTCCATACCATCGAATAGCGCCTTATTGTAAATCAGTGATAGACAATCGAAACTTGCAGGAACTGCATACAGAGATTCTCCATAACGCATTGATTCGAGAGAAACTGGGTCAAATGCCTGTCTCTGTGCAGGAGTCAAATGCGGACGCAAGTCTTCGAAAAGAGGTGCTCCATCTACTCGCACCTCTCCAAATTTACCTAATGAATCCGATGAAATGCGAATCAAATCGGGCGCTTCGCCACCCTGTGCAGCAGTCATGAAAAGTTGGTCTGCATCCCCATATGACACTCTAGTTGCTTTGACTTGAACTCCAGTTTCTTCCATGAAAGTATCAACCGATTCAAGGAAAACTTCCTCCTCTATTGTCTCAGCCGCAAAGGTGTACCACACCTCAATGCTGACTTCAGAATCATCGCCTGTACTGACCTCGTCACTCGATTCTTGCAAACATCCCGGTAGGATGAGAAGAATCACAAGCAAGAAACTGCGTAGGCGCACATTTGCGTGACCTTGCACGACCATATCAATGCTTATGTGAATCTCATTAGGAACTTAGAAACCCAACTAATCATCATGATGCTTAGAAAAGATGCAATAGCATATCTTGCCCAAGGTCGTTTTGGCTTGGGGGGAGGGAACGGGTCGATACCCATCTCCATGGCCTTGGCCAGCATCTCGAGATCCTCCTCAATTGTGACCATGCTATGGCCAAACCATGTTATGTCTTGAAACCATTTGTGTGTTGGCGCCACCCATGAGCGAGGTTCCAAGTGGTCTGAGTATGCCAAATATTGAGCGAAGGCCACCTCGCTCAACTGCGACCCTGATGATAACTCGACAAGGTGAGAGCGGAGTCGAGGTTCTACTGGGTAATCGCAGCGAATCCATGCCATCTTTCCCGGGATATTGGGCGTTTCCCGGAGGAGGAGTATCTAGAGTCGATACCGCTGCAAGTGAATCTCTTGGAATCTCAGTACAACATTGTGCAATCCTCAGAGAGGTTGTAGAGGAATTAGGGCTTGCTCCGCAAGACGGTAAGTTAGTTTCAGTAGAGGATGATTTCAGAGGAATGGTTGTCGATGACAAAGCCAACTGGTTTCCATTGGCGCTCGATGGCGACATACCTTGTGACACCTCGGGAATGAGAATTATCTCAATGAGGACAACTCCACCATTTGGACCGGTCAGATTTGAGAATACATTCCTACACATACATGCAGATGAGCACGACGATTTCTCACTAGTCGGGCAAACCGAATTTGATGATGCTAGATGGATGAGTCCCAGCGACTGGATCGGTGCTTGGCAGAACAATGTCATCAAAATTGCACCTCCCGTAGTCACGCTACTGATGGAGGTTGAAAGATGCCTTGGAATTATGGGGCAAGACATGGAAAAAGTGGCTATTGATTTGGAGACTCGAAAGCCGGGACGCCGCTCGATTTTATTCGCACATGGAGTTGAAGTTGTTCCAGTCAGAACCGCAACATTACCTCCTGCTGACCATACAAATTGCTACCTTGTAGGAGACCCTGAAGGAGAATTCGTCGTTGTTGACCCTGCGTTCCGACACAGGGAAGGGATGGAGGCAGTGGCTGAAGCCGTTGAAAGGCACAAAGGTGAGTTAGTCGCCGTGTTCTACACACATGGACACAGTGACCATTTGGCCGATGAAGGATTGCTGAAGGAGGCTTTCGATGTTCCTGTTTGGTCTGCATCACCAACAGCAGATAGGGTACTCAAGGACGGAGAAGTTCTGCAATTAGGCAATCAAGAATGGACCGTTATCCATACCCCGGGCCACCACCCTGAGCATCTCTGTCTAATTTCTAATTCAGGACTTGTCGCAGGTGATATGGTAGCTGGGATTGGGACGATTCTGATACCGCCGGGTGAAGGTGACATGATGACCTACATCGCACAATTAGAGAGACTTCTAGACCTAGACCCACACCTTATTTTCCCTTCACATGGCCCGGTTATTCCACTTCCAAGTAGAACTCTTGAGCACTACATTCGCCATCGCTCAATCCGCCACGATAAGGTTCTAGAAGCGGTTGAAGATGGAAATTCTAACTTGGAAGCAATCGCAAAAGTAGCCTACGAAGACACTCCCGATGCACACCCAGGATTGGCTGTCGACCAGACATTGTCACACCTACTATCCCATGAGAAGGATGGAAATGTAAAGAGGGTTGACGATGGCTGGGTGCGGGCATGAAGACGGTGATGAGCGGCCTAGATTTACGTGCGATTGCGCGTGAGTTATCCCAAATGGTCGGCTCTCACTGTAAGAAGTGCTACCAGCCACACTACGAACAAGTTGTTCTTCGACTAAGAGCCAAATCTGGTGGAAATACTGACCTTGTTATGGTTCGCGGAAAGCGCGTTTACACAAGCCAAAGAGACCGACCTATGCCTCAATATCCAGCACCTTTTGCTATGGTTTTGAGGAAGGTGCTTACCAACGCCCGTCTAAAGGGCGTTGAACAGGTTGGCTTTGATAGGGTTCTGAGATTCATATTCGAGAACTCGCACGGAATATTCCATCTCTACGTTGAGGTATTCAGAGATGGAAACATCATCCTAACAGATGGTGATGACCTCATAATTCAGCCTCTTACTCATGCAACTTATGCAGATAGAACTCTGAAGAAAGGAGTGACATATGCACCACCTCCTGCTGCGAGAGATCCCTATGACCTAGATTTTGAATCATTTAGCGAATTGATGAAATCGAGTGATAAAAATCTAGGAAGAACACTGGGTGGTGTTCTAAATCTTGGAGGTGGAATATCTGGTGCAATTTGTGCTGAAACTGGCAATGATGCAGATACTGCAATCGAAGATACAAACCTCAGTGAGGTTTGGGAATCCCTACAAGCAATGCTTCACGGGGAATGGAAAGGATACCTATTCAGTGGTAAAGACGGCTATGAACAAGCTTGGCCGATGGTGTTGACGACTCTCAAAGATATGGAGTACAAAGAGTACGATACGATGTGTGAAGCGGTAGATGAATGGCTAGGACCACACGATGCTCACGCACTAGCAAGAAGGGAGGCTGAAGCACTGGATGTTGCTGCACCAGGCCGTGGCCATTCTACAGATGTGGAGAGGTTGGAGCGACGTCTGGCTCAACAAGAAAGAGCCTTGGAAGGATTTGGGGCTAAGGTCGAGAAGCAGCAAGAGATTGGCCACTTAATTCAGAATAATTGGACCCACGTTGAACAATTGCTAGACCAAGTCAACAATGCTGTTGATTCGATGTCCTGGGATGGAGTAAAGAGCGCAGTTAAGGATATTGAATGGATTCAATCCGTCGATGCTGCGCAAAGAAGTTTCATCGCATTCCTGCCTGATGAAGAAGGAAAACCTGGGAAGCAGGCCACCCTCTACCTTGATGAAACAGTTCATCAAAATGCACAGAGATATTTCCAGTCTGGACGCAAGCAGAAGGACAAATCTGCGGGTGCTATTCAAGCCCTTGAAGATACAAAATTAGAACTCGAAAGGGCAAAGAAAAAGCAAGCGAAAAGAGAGGCCAGCGGCCAAGTTGCTAAGGTTCGGCGAGCCAAACGCCTGTGGTTTGAAAACCACAAATGGACCATGCTTCCTTCCGGTCACTTGATGGTTGGTGGAAGAGATGCTAAGGGCAACGATTCCATCGTCAAAAAACACCTATCCCTTGGAGACCGATATCTCCACGCGGACATGCATGGCGCCCCTTCTTGTTCTCTAAGAAACAATCAGGGATTCATTGTCGATACTCAACCTCCTGCACACATTGGAGAAGATATGCCTGCATTCAGATTGATTGACAAAATCGAGGCAGACCTCGATGATGAGACCACTGAACTTGCTGCTACAATGGCTCTCGCTTGGAGCAGAGCATGGAATGGTGGTGGAGCTCACGGAACCGTGTATTGGGTTAAGCCAGGCCAGGTATCAAAATCTGCAGAAACCGGAGAATATGTTGGCAAAGGGGCATTCGTAATTCGTGGTCAAAGAACTTGGTACAAGGATATTGATTTGCGCTTAGGCGTTGGACTAGTTGCAATTAACGGAATTCCACTCTTGCTTGCTTCAACAGTTGAACACATTTCTGAAATCTGCAAGAGATATATCGTAATCACACCTGGTAGGGAAAAGAAAGAGAGCATTGCAAATAAGATCTACAAATCCACTGGCCTAGCAGTGGATGATATTTTACCGATTTTACCTGGAAACTGTGAGATTGTCATAGATGCAGGACTTATCAATTTCAAGAAAGGCGATAGCGATGAATAAGGTAAAATTCGGTGCAGAGGGCTGGAATAATCGCTATCGTGGTGACGACTGGGCCTATGGAAAAGAGCCGAATGCCTGGCTTGCTGAGAGAATAAAACCTGGAGCTGGCAAGGCACTAGTTCCAGCGGATGGAGAAGGAAGAAATGCGGTTTGGATTGCCGCTCAAGGATATGAAACCAAAGTCTTCGATTTATCTGATGTTGGCAAAGAAAAATGTGCATTATTGGCTCAAGAAAAAGGGGTATCTGTCGAATACGAAGTAGATGACATCGCTGAAAGAAATTTCTCACCGGAACAATACGATTTGATTGCTTGCTCTTGGTTCCACGTCCCTTGGCCCATCTTTTGCGAGCATTATCCAAGAATGCTTACTTCTCTGAAATCAGGCGGCGAATTTGTTTGTGAAGGGTACCATACAACACAGATGGAAATGACTAGCGGTGGGCCGAAGAGTCTAGATTTACTGTGGGATTTAGATGAAGTGATGGAAGTTCTATCCAACGGTTTTGAAACAATTCATGCCGCAGTAGAAACCGTAGTTTTAGACGAATCTGATTTGCATCGTGGTCCCGCACACGTGGTTAGATTACACTTGAAGAAGATTTAATCCACAAAAAACCGCAAAATGTTCAAGACACTTGAACAGCACGGGCAATTGTATGAGAATAAGTTCACTGATGTTAGTAATTATTCTCAGCATGTCATATATTCCTCTGCCCAGCGCTCAGGCACAAGTAGGCGTTCCTGACGTAAACTTGGAGTGCGAAACAGGTACAATCGACATAGAGGTCTACCCCGGAGCGAGCGCTACTGGAATGGTTACGTGTACTGTAAGTAACCCCAATTCATATCAAGAAAAAATCTCCATTCAGGTAACCGCTGATGGACTTGCCGTCGCTGCACCCGGATCAATCACACTTGGGCCGAATGCGGAAGAGGACTTTCAGGTCACTGTGCAGGCACAAGAGCGGATGACTAAACAATCTAGACAGATGACAGTTACTGCAACGGTGACTGAAGCTATGGGCGCACCCCCGCCAAACATCGCCGAAAAAGAAGTTACAGTAATCATGAACATCAAACAATTTGCAGGATTACAACTAGGGACAACAATTCCATATGTTACTATTCCCAGCAATAATGAATCGATAGTAACCTTCGAAATTATCAATACTGGAAATTGGTTAGACAATTTCCTTGTTTCCATAACGCCAAACTCTAGAGAAAATCTTGAAGATGCTGGTTTCAAAATATCACTGCCAGTAAATAAAGTAGTTCTCGACGCTACTCCGGTCCCAGAAAGAGTACGTGTTTTCTTTGAGACTCCAGATGATTATAGCGGCTGGGAACAAAATTCAGATGGCATGTACGAGGCTACATTTGTCCTTGAAATTGAAGCAAAAAGCGAATTCTCATGCAATAACGGCGGCTGTTTGACAGAGCGAGTTAGCGTTGCAATTACCGTTTTACACGAAGTGGAAACCACGGGAGATATTTTCTCAAGTGCGGCGGATAATGAGATGTTGATTTACGGCGGAGGTGGAGCCGGTCTTCTTCTCATAATCCTGCTAGTTATCGTAGTCAAAAAGAGAAAATCTTGAACCAAAATCTAAGCCTTTATTAGACTCCAAACTATCTGTAAGGGTATGAACAAAATGGCTGAGAAGATACCGACGCTATACTTTGGTTATGGGTCAAACCTTGACAAAGAGGATTGGACTAAGTGGTGCGAAAAGAGAGGTAAAGACCCCTCTGGATTGAAGGAATTAGGGCCTGCTTGGTTGGATGAATATCAACTCGTTTTCGATTATTATTCCAGCTCTAGGGAATGTGGAGCAGCTAACCTTGTTAGGGTTGCTTCGGGGATGGCTGCTACCCCTGGAGCACTGTTTGAAATCGATGAATATACATTGAAACTACTTGACAGAAAAGAAGGTGTGAAAATTCCTGGGTGCTACCAAAGAGAAACTGTAACTGTCTACACTGCAGATGGAGAGTCACATGAAGCCGTAACTTACATTCACATTTCTGAAGACTCAGATTACCATGAGCCTTCAAAGCATTATGAGTCGCTAATTAGAAACGGATTGTTGCGATTAAATCTGCCGACAAAGTGGCTAGACTTTGCTATCAGAAAAGAGATTCAGCCCCGATTCGACTTAGTTTTCGTTTATGGAACATTAATGCGCGGCAAGTCGCGGTACAAAGAGATGGAAGATGGATGTGAATTTGTATGCAATGGGACTACACAAGGATCTCTCTACCATGTGAGCGATTACCCTGGACTTGTAAACGGAGAGGGGGTTGTGAGTGGCGAACTTTTCAGAGCGTCGGATATGTTTGAGGTCATACAAAGGCTAGATTGGATTGAGGGAGCATCTGGACAAAACCCACTATTCAATAGAGTAATCAGGAAAATCGCTACATCACAAGGTGATCGTTGGGCGTATTCGTACAACTATAACAGAGGTGTAGAGGATTCACAATTGATTCCCTCAGGCAAATGGAATTGATCAACAGCAGCCTTCTTCTCGCATTGGTGCTGAAACGAACTCAACCTTGTCAACGGATACAGTGTCCTGCAGTTTTTCCATGACTTTTCTGAAACTCTCGGCCGTTCCAAAGGCCTGAATCAAATCAACACATGTATGGCTTTGTTTCAGACAGGAGTGATTGTAATTAGCAACATCAATATCGCTTGAGTGACGGATTTCCAGCAGTTTGCCTTCTATTCCATGTTGATAGTAAACAATCAGGTGACCCTCGATGATCTCATCATCTTTCATATTGGACAATTCACCTCTCTGCTTGTAGTCTGCAAAGTGTAAAACCGCATCTCTCATGAAACGACTTCTGTTCTTGTAACCTGATTTCTTGATTGTATCTTCAAGACCATCAGAGAATGAATCATCAGAACTGAATGATATAATCCGGCTCATAGTTGCCCGACACGCACCTAAATAATAATAATTATCAAAAGTGTAATTATTAGTTTCTATTAAATAGTTATTAGTGGGGCCGAAATTTATGCGTAGCACATGGCATAGAGCAGTTTTCGTTGGTTTTGTACTGGTAATGTCTTCCCTAGCGGGTTGTATCGGAACCGATGACGACGAATCTGATGAAGGAAAATATGGAACTGTTGTGGTCTCTACATATCACATTGCAGAGATTGTCTCTGCGATTGCCGGAGATACAGTAAATGTGGAAATGATCAGCACTGATAACACACCTGTCCACGACCTTGACCCTGGAACCCCAGAGTTGGTAAGGATAGGAGATTCTGACTTATTCCTATACCACGGGCTCGGACTAGAGCCTTGGGTTGATGGGAAAATCGCTGAACTAGGTGACAATGCACCAGCGCACCACAGCGTGCACACAATGCCGTCAGGGGAAATTGACTTGGACTATGAGTTCATTCTAGGAAACCAACTTTGCTCTCTTCTAAACAGTCCATCTGCTGAAGTTATGACAATGCTGAGCGCACACGCTGAAGACTCCGGAGAAATTGAGGGAGAAGATAGCGTTTACAATCTCGCATTCCCAGAAGACGAACATGACGAACATGACCATGATGAGGAAGGCCACGAAGAAGGTGAGCATGACCATGATGAAGACGAGCACGAGCACGGAGAGGAAGGTCATGACGATGAACACGACCACGGCGAACACAGCATTGTTGAGGCTGAAGAAGAACTAACTGAAGGTCTAGACAAGTGCCCATCCGATTTCGTAGCATCGATTTATCACCTTGAAGCGGGCGTATACATTCTTGAATTCGAAGGGGAAGATGTTGAATCATTCCACATGGCAATTGCACAGATGCAAGGCGCGCATGACCACGCTCACGGTGACCACGATGACCACGAAGGTGAAGATGGACACGACGAGCATGATGGACATGGAGTCTGCCACGACATGACCAACCATGAAGACAAGGACTTCGATTCTGAAGATGAGTGTGAAGCTGCTGGATTCATTTGGATGGAGGAAGAAGAACACGAAGAGCACGAAGGTGAAATGAGTGCTGAAGACGCAATGCAAGAAGCCGACACAAACAATGACGGAAAGATGTCTTGGGAAGAATTCGAAGCAATGTGGGAAATGGATGACGACCACGGTCATGACGAGGAACATGAAGAAGGATGTCACGATGCAAACACTCACGAAAGTCATGATGAGTACTCAAACGAAGATGATTGTGAGGCTGCGGGACACATTTGGATGGAAGACCATGATGAAGAGGGCTGCCATGATGCAACCACGCATGAGACTCATGACGAGTACACAAATCAGGCTGACTGCGAAGCAGCAGGACACATGTGGATGGAGGAAGACGACCACGATGACCATGATGAGGAAGACGATTATGACCCTCTAGAAGAAGCCATGGAAGATTACATGATGTCTATGATTATGGACGAGTTCAACCACTCCGACGAAGATGGCGACATGCTTCTTGACCTAGATGAACTAGGACACTTCATTGAAGCAATGGATGAGATGGAAGACATGGGAGATGGCATGGTTGTTGATGTTCTAATCTTTGCTTTCGATGAAGATGGCGACGAAATGCTGTCTTTCGACGAGTACATGCACCTTTGGGACATGGAAGATGATGACCACGATGATCACGACCACGGCAATGAAACAGACGAAGGTCATGACAATGAGACTCACGATGAGAATGAAACCATGGAAGACATGTTCATGGAAATGTTCCAGATGATGTTTAACATGTCAGACGCTGACGGTAACGGATACCTAGATTCTACTGAGTTAGAAGTCATGATGGTCGAGATGATGGAAGAAGACCACGAAGAAGGAGTCGCTTACATTCACCTACACATCGAAGAAGGAGGAGAGTACGGAATTGCTCTTCCTGACCACGTAGAGTTGCATGTTCTAAGTCAGGGAGGACACGAAGGTCACGACCACGGTGAACATGAACACGAAGAGGAAGGTCACGATGAGGAAGGTCATGACGAAGAATTAGCATACGACCCTCACAGCTGGCTAGACCCTGTCGCATATGCTGCTCAAGTAGATGTTGTCTTGGGACACCTTATCACGACATTCCCAGACGGTGAAGACTTGTTCAAGGCAAATGCAAATGCATTCAAGGCAGAATTGGTGAAACTTGACGAGCAGTTCGAGTCACTATCCGAAAACTGCCAAGATATGTCAGTTGTTGCAAATCACAACGCTTACTCTTACATGGCTTACAGATACGATATCCAATTCGTAACCGTTCACGGACTAGACCCTGAGGGAGAGCCTACTCCTGAAGACTTAGCTGAGGTAATCGAGCACATCGAAGAAGAAGGCATCACTGTTCTGTACGTCGAAGAGTACACAGATGCGTCGTCTGTTGATAGCATCGTTGAAGCAACCGGAGTCACAGTAAAAACACTGTACACAATGGAAATGGCTCCAATGGATACAGACGATGACTATCTGAGTTTGATGCAGAAGAACTTCGAGAACCTAGAAGCAGGTATGTCTTGTTCTGCTTGAATTAGACTTTGAATTGCAGAGGTGAATTGATGCACACAGTTGATTTGATACCGATAATTCTAGTTGTCGGGGCTATTGTGGTTTCATCTTCATATCTGCTTTTTGAGTTCGTAAAGGCTCGCAAGGCTTAGAATACTATCACAAGTCTAGTCGTTTTATTACCCTAGGATGTAGTGCTGTGGAATCAATTGTTCTTGAGTTAGGAAAACCAGTCTTGGCCGTACAAGATCTGAGTGTTGCTCGCTCTGGTAAGTTGATTATCGAAGATGTTTCATTGACTGTCAAAAAAGGTGAATTCATCGGTATAGTCGGCCCTAATGGTAGTGGAAAATCCACCCTACTTCTTTCAATTCTTGGAATCTTGAAATTCCAAAAAGGAACGGTTAGAATTTACGATTTCCCTCCTATGTCAAGAGAACTTAACGGGAAAATCGGTTGGGTTTCCCAAGCAGCATCTAACCTACCAAGTGAGATTCGAATAACTGTAGAAGAGTTGGTTAAACTCGGCACATTTAATTCAAAAAATATGTTTTTACGAATGACAAAGGCCAGACAAAATTTAATCGATGACGCAATTAGAATGGTCGGCCTAGAGGGACAAAGAAAAATGGATGTCTCAAAGTTGTCTGGTGGCCAAAGACAGAGGGCTGTGATTGCTAGAGCCTTGGCCTCAAATGCAGATTTTTTACTTCTAGATGAGCCACTTGTGGGGATTGACAGAGAAGCAAGAAATTCCCTTCTCAAGCTGCTTGACAACCTTTGCCACGAACAAGGAAAGACAATAATGATGGTCTCACACGACCTTGCAGCAATAAGGCAAACTTCTCACAGAATGATATACTTGGAGAATGGAATAAAATTTGACGGACCAGCAGAAGTTTTCCCAAGCCTTGACGAGTTAGCAAACCTGAGGGGCATCAAAAACGTCCATGAGGGACACGACCATTCACACTGTGAGGTGGTAGAATGATGGGAATTGGAGAAATTATACTGTACTTGGTTGCACCAATTATGGGATTTTTAGCACCAATTGTTCCTGGTGAAATCTTCCCTTATTTCTTCGAATGGGAGATTTTCCAAAGAGCACTGATTTCAGTTATTTTGGTTACTATTGTCGCTGGAACGCTGGGTGTATTCTTGATTGTTCAGAACCTGTCTTTGATTGGTGATGGTCTTGCTCACGTCTCGTTTGGTGGAATCGCAATTGCGTTAGTAATAGGTGCAACAAGTCCGATGTGGTGGGCATTATTGTTCAGTATCATTGCTTCAATTATCATTTACGAATTTCAAACTAGAGAAATTCTGACTGGTGATGCTTCAATCGCTATTTTCCTAACTGGAATGCTTGCCCTCGGCCTAGTAACTCTAAGGCTTGGAGGAGGAGCGGTAACTGCAGACATTGAAGGATACTTATTCGGTAGTGTATTGCTAGTAGACACCAGTGATCTGAACATGATTGCTACAATCTGTACAATAGCAATGATTGCGATGGCAACCATTGGACCTAGTGTTCTTGCGTGTACTGTAGACCCAATGGCTGCTAGAGTTCAAGGCCTTCCAGTAAACGCAATTGGGCGAGTATTCAGCATAATTACCGCTGCAGTGGTAGTTAGTATGGTCCAGGTTATCGGTGCACTGCTTGTTACGGCTCTATTGGTTACGCCAGCAGCAACCGCACAGCAAATTGGCACCAGTTTCCGTTCATGCCTATTGTGGACACAATTCTTCGGATTGCTAGCAGTATTTGGTGGACTATTTCTCTCTTCAGAAGTCGGTGGAGGAAGCGGTGCGATGATCGCTCTGTTTGCAGCGACTATGTTTGCAATCGTCACCGTATCTAAGGTAGCAATGAATCGGTACTCAAGTGCAAACTGAAAATTATCCTCACATTGAGACTCTCATTGCAACTGCGTTCCCACCACCAAGGCAAAGAGACACAATCCCTGATTTAGCATCAAGCCTTCTCATTACACCTAGCATTGTAATTAGACAACGGGTACCGCTGCTACCCAGAGGATGACCTAGAGCAACAGCACCGCCGTGGAGATTGAATCTATCTTCAGGGATACCAACCTCTTGAGCGATAGCGCATGAAGCACTTGCGAAGGCTTCGTTATGCTCGTAGATGTCGATGTCCAATACATCCATCTCGGCCCTTTCCAACAACTTCTGAATTGCTGGCACTGGAGCATACATTACACGGCTTGGCTCAACCCCTGCTGTGCAGTAGTCTTCAACCACAGCGATGATTTCCCAACCGTTTTCCTTAGCGAAGTCTTCGTCTGCAACTAGGACCGCAGATGCACCATCATTCAGAGTGGAAGCATTGCCTGCAGTTACCATTCCATCCTCTTGGAATACCGGTCTAAGTCCTGCGAGTGCCTCCGTTGTAGTTCCAGACCTCACACCTTCATCCACTTTGAGTTCAGGCATGTCGAACCTTTCCCAATCGAACCAACCGTTTTCTTCAGCGGTTGCGGCATTATTCTGTGAGCGAGCTGCGAATGCATCCATTTTCTCTCTAGAGATATTGCATTCATTCGCTACAATCTCTCCTGTGTTGCCCATGTGTACATCGTTGTACACATCCCATAGACCGTCATGAACCATCGAAGAGACCAACTCTTTTTCCTCTCCATTGCGCTTTTCGAATTTCGGAGCATTGGTCATACTCTCCATTCCACCAGCGATTATGGCTTTGTATTCTCCAGCCTTGATACTGTTAGCTGCCAACATTACTGCCTTCAAAGAAGAGCCACATACCTTGTTGATGGTAGTGGCAGCAATCGTATTTGGCAAACCTGCACCTAAAGCAACTTGACGTGCTGGGGCTTGTCCAGCACCCGCTTGTAGAACTTGACCGAATAGAACCTCGTCGATTACTCCAGAGGATGGATCGATATTGCAGCGATTTAGCAATTCTTTGACAGAGCGGATACCGAGTTCAACCGCTGTTAGATTAGACAAACTTCCTCTGAATTTTCCGATAGGAGTTCTTGCAACACCACAGATAACGACTCTTGCCATAGATGGGCGACCGTTACTCGATTATTCAACTTGACCTCTAGGGAAAGTGTTCTTGAGTAGTGGTTACTCGCCGATGCATGGCCAAGTTCAAGACCGACATCGAGACCGACCGCGCTAAGAATGAAATGAGAAACATAGAGGTTGAAATCGATTTTACACCAAACGCTCTTGCTAGTATCCTATACCGTCAAGGAAACACACATATCTTGTGCTGTGTGACTAAAGAATCACGTCTTCCAGGATGGTTCCCAAGAGATGCAACAAAGGGCTGGGTACACGCAGAATACTCTCTATTGCCCGGTTCTACTGACTCTCGATTTAGGAGAGAGCGAAGAGGTGCTAAGGGCAGAACCCAAGAAATCGAGAGATTAGTCGCCCGCTCCCTGAGAGGGGCTATCGACCTTGAAGCGCTCGGACCGATCGCTTTGACTGTTGATTGTGACGTTCTAAACGCAGATGGTGGCACCAGGTGTGCTTCAATAACCGCAGCGAATATCGCCCTCAGGCTTGCTGTTAGAAGGCTCATTGCAAGTGGAGACTGCTTACCTGTTGACCTGCGACCAAGCCGTGAAGATAGGGAGAATGGATGGACTCCGCCAGAACTCACAGAGGTCGAGGCAAGAAATCACGAAAACAAGGTTATTCCACACGACCTATCGGCAATTTCTGTCGGATTGGTTGGAGAAGATGTCTACCTAGACTTGGATTACATTTTGGACTCGAATGCAGATGTGGACATGAACGTGGTTGGAACCGCAGACGGAAAATTCGTCGAAGTCCAAGGCACCGGAGAAGAATCAACCTTCTCATACGACGAATTACAAGCACTTCTAGACATGGCAAGAAATGGTCTTGCACAACTCGCTGAAGTACAAGCCGCTGTTCTCGAAGACATCGAGTGAATAGCCGTAAGGCTTGAAATACAGATGCATGTGGCAAGGCCATCCCGGGTTAGTAGCTTAGTTGGGAGAGCGCGGCACTGAAGATGCCGAGGTCGCTGGTTCAAGTCCGGCCTAACCCACTTTCAACGCTTCTAGTATTACTCGTGGTTAGCCAGACTCAGTACTTCCTTCGTCCAGTACTTCATCTCCGGCCTAACCCACCACAATTTTATCCCCTAATGCGAATTTTGTTCTAGATTTTTAATCGAAATTCTAGTAATCCTGCATAGTATTCATGTGCTGTTGCCCCGTAGGGGCATACATGGGGTCGGAAGATATCGAGAGCGATATTGAGCCTACTCCGGTAGAAATTGAAGATTCCAAACCTATCGACAAGGTTTCCAAGGAATTAGCAGCAATCAGAAAAAGAAGGAATACCGACTCCAAAAACCGGTTTCCTTCAGCAATTGAGGATTGGACATTACTTGCCGGCTTAGGCTATGGCGCATTGTATGCACTGCTATTATTCGGAATGTCAAGCGGTGTTTTCGGTGAGTCAACAGCGCTAGACCACTGGGCAAGCGATACTGTTCTTGATGCTGGAGATCAATGTGAGGAAGTCCTTGACACTCCTTGGATACACGCATATCCAGATAATGATGTTGAAGCAGTGAAGATTTCAGGTCGAAATCTGGCTCAAGGGATTCCCGTTCTAAATTGGACAGTTACTGCATCTGATGGTGGCGAGACCCCCACACCATCACAAGGTGAAATCAACAAAAAGTCTGTCAAAATAGAATATGATGACTGGAAGACTGGAACGTATGAACTTGTCATAACCATAGATATGTACGTCATGGGTAGTGATTTGGATTACAAGAATGAATCTGATAGAGTAAATGGAACCGAAAGAATCGACAAGACCCTAGAATTCGAAATATCAACCTCCAAAAATGCACTTTCATTCCTACCATTCGTGGATTCTGAAGTTAAGCGAGAAGCAACAATTCTTGAAGATGGACCTCGCTCTTGCTGGTCTGTAACAGATTTAGGAAATTGGGGATTCGTGCTAATGGGTGCTGAACTTGGAGGTGGCCGTGAAACAGCGATGCTAACAGGTGGAGCTGCTGGAATTCCAGCCTGGTGGATGGCTTTTGTATCTCTTTCACTTTCTGTTATCTCTCTATTCTTGGCTTACCCTGTAATGTACAAACTGTACCACCAAGATACTGACGATATGCTATCAAGAACTCACATTAGGAAGGTTGTTGTTGATGTCTTGCGAAATTCGGAATCAAGGCTGCACATCAATATTGATTGGGACCTCTATAAAATCGAAGTCAGAGACCTTTCGATTGATATTATGGTACCTTATTCAAACACAGAAGGTACATTCTCAGACAGCGCTGATGTAAGGTCAGAAATCCTCAGAGAAATATTGGAAGAATTTGCTCTATTCCGCGTATTCAAGCCTGTTCAACTAACAGTCAGGTCGATTGGAGACAACCAAGCAATCGACTTCGAAACCGGTGTAGGTGTCGGTAGTGGTATGATTGAGGAAGAGGACGCTGAGGACCAAGACTACACCGCATTCTTCAGAGACCTACACATGCTGTCTAAGGTTGAAGATGATGTTAGAGAATCTGTGAAGGGTTACTTCCGGTCAACCAACGACCTAATTCTACAGATGGCAACTGTCACCAGTGAAGACTCAATCATATTCGTTAGAGTAGCATACAAACCAAACCAAAGATTTGCATTCTTCAGGTTCAAGGATTCAAATACAGATATTGAGAAGGACTTGAGAAAATACATTTCAAGAGAAAATCCTGAACTCGTAGGAACCCAGGAATTGATTGTGAAAGGCAGAAACCTAGTTTCAACCCTTGCTGACAGGTCTGGTGCTGGTCGAGTTGAAACACTAACAAGCAAGGACAGCAAGGATGCTAGGATTGCTGCGGTCGCTAAGCAAGATGGTTTGGGCGGTAGAGTTCTGCAAACCAAATTATTCGGTGACATTCTTTCGACTGTTGAGTACACTGCGAACGAAAAGCGCGAGATGATCAATAAATGGGGATTCTGGGGATTGATTGTATTCGTTTGGATTCCATTCATGGCATCAGGAGTTCTCGTAGGAGCAATGTTAGGTCTGCTCTCAAGAATGAAGTTCATGCGCGTGCTGTGGGCTACGTTTGTAGGAGGTGCTGCAGCTTCTCTTACCTGGGCTTACACCGCTGAAGGAATAATTACCGTCATGCACAAGTACAAACTTGAAGCAGCAATCCCAATTGCAATTATTGCATTCATTGGAATGGCTTTCTTACACATGCGCTCAACAAAGATTCGCAGACAGGCTGAACTATTCGAAGACACGCTACTAGACTCCTTCCATGCTGACATACGAGACAAATATGGTAGCGAGTGAGGCGATCACATGGTTGGTGACCCCGCAAAGTTTGGCATCATTACAATCTCAGATAGGGCTCATTCTGGTGAATACGAAGATGAAGGCGGACCTGCAATTCTGGGGTTCTTCGAAGAAGCAATAGCATCAGAATGGTCCCACCATTACGTCGTAGTTCCTGACGAAATTGAAGCAATTGCTCAAGCAATAACAGATATGACCGACAACCAAGGTTGCGATGTTGTCGTAACAACTGGAGGCACAGGTCCTGCTGAAAGAGACGTGACTCCCGAAGCAACCATGCAAGTCTGTGATAGAATTCTCCCCGGATTCGGAGAGCAAATGAGAGCCATTTCACTGGAGTTTGTTCCTACCGCCATCCTCTCAAGACAGGTTGGCGGAACAAGAGGGAAAAGTCTGATTTTCAACCTTCCAGGTCGTCCTAAAGCGATAAGAGAAACTATAGACGAAATTTGGAAGGCAGTACCATACTGTGTTGACCTACTAGGTGGCCCGTACATCGACATGAAAGATGACGTTTGCAACGCCTTTAGACCAAAGAGTGCGAGAAGAAGGTGAGAAAATGAGTGGAAGTATATTGGTAACAGGTGCGAGCATGGTTCTGCCTACAGGTATCGCTGTGGGAGACTTGAGAATAAGCAACGGATTAATCTCAGAAATATCCACAGATGGAAACCTCACTCCAGATGACGGTGAGCACGTTTATGATGCAACAGGTTTGCATTTGCTACCGGGAATTATTGACCCACAAGTACACTTTAGAGACCCTGGACAACCGGAAAAAGAAGACTTGTTCACTGGGTCAAGAGCTGCTGCGAGCGGAGGCGTCACCTCATTCTTGGACATGCCCAATAACGTTCCAAGCCAAACAACGCTACAATCGATGTATGATAAACTAGAGACTGCTGCAAACAAGTGTGTTACTAATTATGGATTCTTCATCGGTGCAACAGAATCAAACGTTGAGGAATTGAAGAAGGCTGTTGGGGTTCCAGGAGCACCTATTGCAATCCCAGGAATTTGTGGAATCAAAGTGTTCATGGGTTCTTCAACCGGTGATTTGTTGGTTAACGAATCAAATGCTCTGAGGACCATTTTCAACAATACTGCAGGATTAATCGCAGTCCACGCTGAAGACGAAACGAGAATGATTGAGAGAGCAAAGTTGATTGAAGGCCGTACCGATATGGCAGCCCACGCAGAGTGGAGAGATGATGAAACCGCATTAATCGCCACCAAGAGAGCGGTCAAACTAGCCCAAGAAAGCGGTCATAGACTACACATCTTACACTTAACATCAGGAATTGAAGCAGATTGGTTAGCGGATGTCACCTCACTACACGGAGAAGAGGGAAAAGCACACGTAACCACAGAGGCACTTCCTCAGCACCTAACATTCGATGAAACCGATGTTGAAGTCCTAGGAACTCGATTGAAAATGAATCCACCAATCCGTTACAAGAAAGACAAAGAAACACTGTGGAGGCGATTATTGGACGGAACCATCACCTGCATCGCAACCGACCATGCTCCACACACAATGGAGAACAAGATGCAAGGTTTCCCAGCCGCTCACAGCGGCATGCCTGGTGTAGAGACTTCACTATCAGCAATGCTGACTCACTTATCTGAAGGCAAGTGCACACTGGAACAGGTAGTCAAATGGATGTCTACCGATGTTGCAGAGTGCTACCAAATGATTGGAAAGGGTAAACTCGAAGAAGGATATGACGGAGATATTGTTCTTGTTGACCTTAAGAAGAAAATCGAAGTTAAGGATGAAAACACATGGACTACAGTAAAGTGGAGTCCGTTCAATGGCAGAACACTGGTTGGTTGGCCGGTATTAACAGTGGTTGACGGAGTACCTGTTTTCGAAAGAAACGATGAGACTGGCCCGAAAGGAAAGTGCTTAGTTGATGCAGGGGAAGTTGGAAAACCTCTGGTTATGTTGCCTTGGGATTAAATCAGCCTGAAGCCCTTCTTTTCTAAGGGCTAATTTATTTACCAAACATAGAATTTCACCTCAGTGAAAGACATGAGTAACATAGAGGAAAAACTCGGACCAGGGCATCAACAAATCGTAATGGGACTTCTCATTTTTGCTGCAGGAGCACTGTGGGGAATAATGCTAGCAAACGCCGATGAAATCAATCTCAAAGACCTCTTTACTTCCGCAGTGATCATGCTGTCAGGAGCAATGATTACCATGCTTGGTATATCGTTTGGAACGGATAAAGAGGATGACAGAACCAATGATTTGCAAGATGCAATCATGGAATTAACGGGCATGCTAAACTCTCTACAAGCCAAGGTTACCGGCAGTAGTAGTGAAGAAGAGTGATTACAAGTTGTATAACTTGGAATACTTCGACTCAACGTAAGCCAAGAAAGGTTCCGGGCTTGGAGGAGAACCTGTTGCGCTCTCAATCAATTCAGCGGGTGTCATTACTGAGCCTTTTTGATGGATTTTTTCACGTAACCAATCAAGCATACTAGACCAATCTCCCGACTTGATTATCTCATCGATGTCACCAAGTTCCTCTGACATTGTTTGAAGCAATTGGGCTGCGTATAGGTTCCCAAGAGTGTAGGTTGGGAAGTAACCAAATGCCCCCATTGACCAATGGATATCCTGCAAGCATCCTAAGGAATCATTTGGAACCTCTATTCCAAACCAATCTTCCATCATTTTATTCCATGTTTGTGGAATATCTTCGACCTTGAGTTCCTCATTGAAGATCATTTTCTCAATCTCATATCTTATCATGATGTGTAGATTGTAGGTGATTTCATCGGCTTCAACTCTAATGAAATCAGGCTTTACTTCATTTGCAACCAAGTCAAGAGTTTCATTAGTCCAATCGGGACAATCAGGGAATTGCTCCTTGAACCATGGCATAGCGACATGCCAGAAAGCTGCTGTTCTACCGATTTGATTTTCCCAGAACCTAGACTGTGACTCATGTACTCCTAAGGAGACTGCACCGCCTACAGGTGAGAAACTGTGCTCTCTTGGCAAACCCTGCTCGTAAACACCGTGCCCTGATTCATGCATTACTGCATACAGGCAAGAGAACGGGTCTTTTTCATCGAATCTTGTAGTGAATCTGGTGTCGTCAGGCCAAAGGCCTGCACAGAATGGGTGTGTAGACCTATCCATTCTACCGGCTTCAAAATCAAAACCCATTGCTCGACTAACTTTGTTGCAGAACTTTTCCTGTGCATCTGCGGGAAATACCATTTCTTCTGGAAGCCTTGGAATTTCTGTTCCTGATTCCATAATTTTTGCAAGTAAAGGCACTAATCTTGCTTTCAAGCCTGAAAATAGCGGATCATAATCCTCTACAGTCATTCCGACTTCATACTCATCTAGCAATACATCGTATGGAGTATGTTCACAGCCCAAATAATCGATTTTCTTGTGAGTCAGATCGATTAATTTCTGTAAGTGAGGTGCAAATTGAGAAAAGTCACTTTCACTTCTAGCCTGTTGCCATGCTAACAAAGCCTCACTGCGTACTTTGGTAAACTCAGATACGAATTCAGTTGGTAGTTTTACAGCTTCGTCATACTTTCTTCTCATCTCTTTGAGATTTGCAGAGAAATAATCGTCGTGTTCTGATTGTTCCAACTCTTGAATTAGTGAACCCATTTTCTCGTCGATTAGTCGACTGTGGCGCTGTCCAGCAAGCCATGCAAGTATCTCCCCTCTAGCCTTAGCACCTTTTGCTGGCATGATGGTTTCTTGGTCCCAACCAAGATGACCTTGAATAGCTTCGAATCTGTACAAATCATTGACGCGTGTGATGAAATCTTCCTTTGCTCCCATGTTTCAATCCAGCAGGTGATTTCTCTTCAAGATTTCACGTGGTGCCGGGCACACCTTGAAGGCGTGAACGTACTAGGGTTCCTCATGGCCTCTCCATTCCGACGGAAACCAAAGGAGAGAGAGGTGAAGGTCGATGACGACGACTTGGAACTGGAAGAAGTTGTGGAATCCGAAGAGCCGCTTGAAGAGAATGTGGCGGAGGTCTTGGAAAGTTTAGACCTAGAAAAGGCGTTATTCGAATCCGCAAAACGCGTCACTCACACTTGTATGGATATCAGAAGAGGAGAAAATGTCCTAATCGTATGTGACCCAACAACTGGTCAAATTGGACAAGCATTGCACAAAGCAGCGACCGAGCGTTCAGATAGAGTTCTACTCATCGTTATGCCGAAGGGAAGACATCACGCCGAGGAGCCTCCAACCCCGGTAGCAAACCTGATGAGGCAACAACAAATCGTTATTGCACCAACAAAGTACTCTCTAACACACACTAGAGCGATTAGAGCGGCACTGAAGGAAGGCGCAAGAGTAGCCACTATGCCTGGTATGACTGACGATATGTTCGTCAGCGGTGGAATGACTGCAGATTTCAATCAAATCAAGAAAAGCCTGTCCGAATTCTCAGGTAAATTGCGGCGTAAGAAGTTGGTTCATGTCAAAGATTCAAAGGGTACAGATGTAGAATTCGAAGTCTCATGGAAGGATTGGAACCTAGATGACAATGGTATCTGTAATCGACCTAGGATGATTACAAATCTTCCTGCAGGTAAAGCATTCGTCTTACCAAAAGAAGGAACTATGAATGGAACAATCGTTATTGACGGCACGTGGGAATCAACCTTGCTTGAGGAGCCACTAGAATTGACTGTTGAAAACGGGATTGTCATCGATATCAAAGGAGATTCGACCGCTGCCCAAATACGTCAACAATTTGGAGAGGCAGCGGCAAAACTACGCTCAAAAGATAGAGAATTGGTTTGGACTGTTGCTGAATTCGGTTTTGGTATGAACCCTAATGCGCAGATTACCGGTCACGTACTAGAAGACGAGAAACAACTGGGAACGTGCTACTTTTCAATTGGTGACAATACAAGCCTAGGTGGAAGTGCCTCGGTCGGCATTCACATCCCAGGAGTAATCACAAGACCATCTGTATGGCTGGATGATTCGCAGATTTTGGACGATGGACAGTTCATCCAATAATCATCGGTTCTGTGTCCCACAAATTGGGCAGAAACGCCAACTTGGGTCCACACCAATTCTACAACCACGGCAATGTATACCTGAGCGAATGGTAGGTTGCATAGGCTGTACAGGTTGTCCCCAGCCTTGCTGTTGCTGCTGCTGAGCAAGCCATGCTTGCTGTTGTTGCTGCTGTTGTTGAGCGAGCCATGCCTGCTGCTGTTGCTGTTGCTGCTGCTGAGCAAGCCAAGCTTGCTGCTGTTGTTGCTGTTGTTGCTGCTGATTAATCGGTTGAGGCTGTTGTGCAGGAGGCGTATTCTTGATTCCAGCGCGGACTGGCTTGACGGGTTTAGGAAGTGCCATTCTTTCAATCACTTCTGGCTGAGATTTTAGTTCCTCAAGAGTTACTTGACCATCGCCATCGACATCGGCTTCTGCATGAATTTTTTCTGCTTCTTCTAGATCCATACCTGTTGCATCAGCGATTTCTTGGACCGATAATCCGCCACTATTGTCAGTATCTGCAGCAGCAAATGCGTCATCAAGTGTTGGTTCAGGCTCGGGTTCTGTTTCCGGCTCCGGTTCAGGCTCGAGTTCTGGCTCCGGCTCCGGTTCAGGTTCGGGTTCTGGTTCGGGCGCTGGCTCAGGTTGTGGTTCCTGTTCTGGAGCCATAACTGAAAATGCTCCTGCAAATGCGTCATCCGTCTTCTCAGATTCCTTTCTCTCATCAACTTGTACCACTGGCTCTTCGATTTTTGGAAGTGGAACTGGGTCACTAGAAGGAAGGGGTACAGGTTTTTCTTGAACTGGTTCGGGTTCTGACATCGGCAAAGGTACTTCCTTGACTGTTTCCGGAGCAACCTCAGGCTCTGGTGCAGATATTGGTTCACTAGCGACAGGTGCAACATATGCGGTTTCTATTTCCTTAGCAGATGCACTACCGCTAGCGAGACTGGAAACTGGAGTAACGTGGCCAGCAACGTCGAAACTTGCCCTAATTTCAGATGCCAGTGAAAGCAATGCATCCTTGTTTGCTGCTGGGTTTGATAGTAACGACTCAACACCATTGAGATACTTTGTAGCCTCACCTTCACCACCGGTTTGCTGTGCAATTGCGAATAGTTTCAGGAGGCGCATTGGGTCAGCAATTTCCTGGAGTTGTTCTGATTCTGAGTCAGAAAATTGACCTTCACTGATTGCTAGAGCAAGTTGTTCTGGTAGAGACATCACGCCTAGATGTCCTGCAACTAGGAAGTAGATTTCACCACCTTCACAATTCAACCTCTCGCTAGCCTCTTCGAAATCGAAGTCACCTGGTTTGAGAACTAGGTCTGAAAGTAGAGCGAAGAATCTCTCAAATGCAGCCTCTCTAGGCATATCCATCATTTGATGAAGAGCATCTGAGGATTCGAATACGCCAAAATAAGCAGCGGCATCGTCGACCTCAATACCTTCTGGCATCGAGACATCAGCAACGTCGTCACTCAAATTCTAACCCCCGTAATTTCCCCGAATTAACTACCCTTCTTGAGTCTGGTGCCTGTAGATTACTCCTTTGACAAATCGATTATCGCCCTCGATTGTGGAGCTGACCATCCTGTAGTTTGTAATTGCATCAAGATTGAACGCTCGGTAATTCCACCCTTCAAAGCCGTCTTTGTCCAGTCAACAGCCGCAGCCCTGTCTGCTAATTCTTCGGTATCAAACAAATCTGGGTCGATTTGAACCTTAGCCTTGCGAACTTTACCGTCACCTACTGGCTTACGCTTTGCAACCTTCTTTCCTGCTGCGGCTGTACTAGCCGGTGAACCACCTCTTTGTGGACCACGAGGGTCTGGACCTCTCGCTGGTCCTGCACTGGATGGTCCTCGACTTGGCCCACCTGGTGGACCTCTGCTTGGACCTCCTGGCGGTCCTCGACTTGGACCTGATGCTGGTCCTCTTTGTGGCGAGGCCCCTGGTGGGCCCCTGCTTGGGCCACGACCTTGTGGACCAGATGATAGTCCACGCTGGGGAGAGCTTTGTGGCACTCTTTGCGGCCCTCTTGAATCGCCACGACCACCGAGGATGCCAGCCATGAAATCGTCTTCATCATCGCCATCATCATCGTCGAACCAATCATCATCGTCATCATCGTCGAATTCGAAATCGCCGCCTCTCATCCTTGAGATTATTATGAATACCAATCCAAGGAATAGCAGCCCTCCGCCTCCAGCAGCAGCATAGAATATCATCGGATCCATGCCAAATATCGAATCATCAGTTTCAGTCGGCTCAGCCTCAGCCTCAATTTTACAACCACTTGGGTAAACTTCAGCACCCGCTGGAGTATTTGGACAAGCATCTTCATCGTCCATAATTCCATCATTGTCAGTATCTGATTGGTACGCTGCGCAACCAAAATTATTCTCCGCTTCTAAGCGGAAAACTTCGTTTTGCCAATCTGTATCAAGGCACTGGTCAGCGTCTGTTCCAGTTTGGTTATCTCCCCAACCGTCTTTGTCTGCATCTTCCCATTGTGTTGGGTTTTCTGGGAATTGGTCGTCTCCCAAAATATCACTGTACCCGTCTCCATCTGAATCTAAGCAACCATACCTTTCGTTTTTGTCAGATTTGCCAAAGATATCAGGACAGTAATCGGGGCGTTCTCCGGAAAAATTGTCTCCGAAACCGTCACCATCCATATCCTGCCACTGGGTTTTATCGAATGGGAATGCATCTCCTACGTGGGTGTCATTGTCTGGGAAATATGTGTAATTTCCTTTGTATCCGTCACCGTCTACGTCTTCGTCGGTTTTGGATTCGTCTATGC
>JBMYVD010000018.1:0-21484 GCA_049606035.1 Candidatus Poseidoniaceae archaeon
GTGGTATCGTCATGCTGCTGGTGATTGCGAGAGCGGAGAAATAGTCAGCATGGATTCCGATGTCAAGGAAGTTGAATTTAATCCTAAAACTGGCAAATGGGAGATTATATTCTACGAGGATCCCGGGCCTAGAGTTTCACTCGAGTTAAGTGGAAGTTACTTTTGGAAATTTAGTTATTTTTCTCTGGTTATGGTTTACCTATTAACTTGCTTAATCGGGCTTTTCATAATAGGAAGAATATATGGGTACCTTCCCACCTTATTGACATCAATTCCGGCGATAATATTGCCACCGATTGTATTAGCGTTTGACTTTTTTTGGTGATGTTTGCAACGATACTTTGTAGAGACAAAATCCGTTGATTGATAATCCACTCATTCAGTCACAGCAACTCTTCTGAAGTGCGTCTTGAGCACAGAAACAAGTCTTTGCTGGAACAATAGTTGCTCTTGCGCTCCTCTCGTTGAATAGAGCGGTTACGGATTCTAGTTCACCAGAAGTGTCTCCTCTTGCCTCAAGACATAATTTGAGTCCAAGTAGACCCCACATGTTGTCTTTCCACAATTTGATGTCCGCTCTGTATACTTCTTCTGCCTCTTCCACGTGACCTTGCTCTAGCAGTAGAGCGCCAAGGATGTGGCGAACTGGTTGCATTTGTCCCCATGGTTCATTGTATGCTAGATTTAGAGACAGATCAACACCACGTCGCAGTTCATCAAATGCAGCACTGAAGTCGTATGATTCACCGTTAGCCTTTGCCAAGAATTGCCTTCTGTATTCGATTTCTGCTTCTAGGATTGATGCGTTCACGTTCAGAATAGAAGGTCCTTCTGCTGGATCTTGGTACATGAAATTGTTATGCATCATTCTTCCAGCTAATGCAGGGTTTTGCAATGCTTCCTTGAACAGAACCTGTTCTGCTTCTGCTTCTGGTACCATACCCTTGGAAGCGTATGCGACTCCTCTTGCGTAGTGCTGGGTAGCGATTGTTGCAGGGAATACATCCTTGTCAGAATACATTGGCTCTGCTAAGATTTCGTCCCACTTTCCGAATCTGATCATTACGTGCCAAGGCATTGTCACGTATGATTCTAGGAAGATTGCACCCATTGGAATGATTCCTGCAAGCATGAATTGAACTCCATGGTTCTCATCGCCAGCAGGTAGTGTGTCTACCGCCTTTCTAGCGTACTTCAATGCGGTTTCATACTGTCCGTCGAACATAGCGCACCATACAACGAAGTGGTGGTTGTGCATTCTGTAGAACTTGTAGAATTGTGATTCATTACCGGTTAGTTCGACATACTTGTCATCAGCCTCGACTGCAGCTATGTTACAATCGATTGCTTCTTTCCACTGCCCAACCCATGCATCGATGTGTGATGGCATGTGTACTAGGTGGCCTAATCCTGGCATTCTGGTGCGGAGTACGTCCGCTGCTGGTAGGGCCTTTTCTGGGAATGGGGACAATTCAAGTGCGTGACAGTAAAGGTGACATAGTGCTGGATGCACCTTCGCCTCTTCGCTGCTTGCGAATGCATCTTCCATAATCTTGACAAGAAGTAGAGTGTTGTCATCAGCAGGAGTAATTTCTCCAGTTGCTGTATTCTTATCCCATAATTGCCATGCTTTTAGGTTCATCAAAGCCTCAACATAGATCGCTGTAACGTCGAGGTTACCGCTGTACTTCTCGTATAACGGAGCCATTGCCTCTGCAAAAGCGACGTTTAACTCTGGGCTGTTACCCATGTTCAGAACAGATGGGTCAGCAGCATCTCTTGCTTCCGCGGAATGGCGAGTGGATAGCGCAGTGATTAGGTCCTGCTCTAATTCAGTACAGTGGTCCATCACAGTGATGGCTTGCTGAATAGCGTCGTGCCCTGAACCCAATCCTGGGGCCCAGTTGTAGTTTGAGGAAACACAGTACGCAATTCCCCACCATGCCATAGCACAGTTTGGGTCTAATTCAGTGGTCTTTGTGAAGCAAGCTATTGCTTGTTCGTGGTTGTAATTCAACATGTGTCCGAAGGCTTCAACGAACATTTTTCTTGCTTCATCATTCGCGCATGTTATGTTTTCCACGAACGAATAATTCGAGGAATCTCCAAAGTCATAATTTAACGGTGCTATACTCATGGCTTTCGCTGATTTTGCATTACTTATAATTCCTTGTCATTTTTACACATTATTAATCAATAAATTACCATTTTGCGGATGATAATCTACAAAATATGTGTCCTAACTGCACAGGACGAGGGTTTTTTCGGCGCTTCTGAAAATCCGAATTTGCAAGGCTCGTTCATCGGTTTAAAACCGCCAGCGCTCTTTCCACTTATTTGCGCTGTAGCGCTTTTGATGTGCGAAACACGGTCTATTGCATACCACTCTTTTCTGTTATCTTTGGTGATTCCATATGTTCTGGTAGAAAATACCAATTTTGCAAAGAATAACTCAATTGTTTGAATAAATAAAAGGGACCGCTTGAAAGGTATTGGGAACCCTCTATTCCAACTAAATTCCAAGTTCATGGTGTTGCAACTTACTTTGATGCTGCGCTCACTCAGCGAGGTCGATATCTCTTCGAGTATCACTTCATCAAAAGAATACATCGCTGTTACATAGTCGGCGATTTCTTGGGTTGGAGCAATTAGAACTCTCGTTCCATCCTTTTTTGCCCACATTATGTCCGTAAATTCTCCAAAGATAGATTCCTTCCAAGCACCAACAACGATTCTGTCTCCAGATTCAAACGCGCTGGATGTAATTCTACCTTTGAATATGTCAAGCGAGTCGTGTAACTTTTCTCTGCCTTTGAAAGGTGTAACTTCTCCAATCCAAGTTATTGAGAAAATCAGGACAATCTGTATGACTAATCTTACTACGTGCCAAATATCGTCGTACGTCTTCCCGTCTAGGGCTATATCGTTGTACCACATGTTGAAATTCGCCCAGTACAATACAACTAGTAACCATGCGCCACCTATTGATGCCCATGCTCTTGTTTTGGGCAATATGAACAATAGGCCGAATAGAATCTCAAAAACTCCGCTTGCCAATACCCAGAATCTAGGGTCCCCAAAAATGGATGGAACAATTGGCTCATACCAACTTGGGTGAATGAAATGGTCAACACCGACAGAAATGAAGGCCAGGCCGATACCTGCAGCCCCTATATTTCGAATTACGTTCAGTGTATTCACATACCCTCGTGTTTAATCTAATAGAAAAAGGAATGTAACTTACCTAAAGCAAAATCTTGCTTTGAAAATAAAAAAAGCCCCCCACAGGAGCGAACTCCTGTGAGGGGCAAAGTCCCGCAAGGGCGTTTCAACAATGCATCATTGCATCCTTAATTCAAAGGTGCTCGATACCTGTCTTGCTTACGTTTGCCTTCTTGATCTTGTCAGGAAGCCACGCTGGGCCGTTTGCAGGCTTGTCGACGATGTCGATGCGTCCTGTGAAGACGTGGACTCTCTTGGTTCCACGCTCACGTAGACGGATGTCTGTTACTCCACGAGTAGCTGCTTTTAGTGCTGCTCCACGTGGTTGTCGGCTTGCAAATACTTGGCTTGTGTCTTTTCCGTCCTTCATGAGAACGAAGTACTTCTTTTCACCCATAGGTTATACCTCGTGTCGTATACGGTAATGTCAAGGTTATAATGTTTCCCCCGTCAAACCGCTATACTGCGCTACATATTAGCCGCAGTGAGCCTTTTCAGAGGGCACTTTTGAGCAGTAATGCGTTTATGCTAATCGCTTAAACTTCGGCTCCAGCGAGGGTTTTCGAACCGGTAACACCCGGTACTTGTCGAATTGTATCAACAACAGTTTTTGCTATGATTCCAAGACTTTCTGCTTCAAGTTTGATGATTATGTCATAGTCGCCAAAGAGTAGTGTCGCATCTGAGACATTTTCTAACTCTTTTATTGTTTGAAATGCTTGATATTCTTGACCTGGTGAAACATTTACCAGAACATAACCAACTGCCATGGCCATCCCATTAACTCAACCATGATGAATCCTGTGTTCATCTAAGGTCTTCTAGACTTAGTTTGTATAACTCCCACTGATCTTCTTGCCAGTCTTCTGGCATCGGGCCGTCAAGCCAATTCAAGAATTCCTCCAAAGTCCAACCTTCAGGGATCCTTTCGTCTCTTGTGGGTACCATTTCTTCGTCACTCCAAGTCTCAACATTAGCATCGTTGTTGCGCCTACGAATGAGAATAGTACTACCTAATACGATTACTAGGATTCCTATGCCTACTGTAATAGGTAGGGTATAGGATTCTGAAGTTTCTTGTGTTTCCTCTTTTATCTGCCCGCAGTCTTCCACACACTCCAAAGGTTCGTCAATAGATATTGTTGATGTGTAATTTACTCTATTTCCACTCCAGTCTTCGCAAGATAACTCAAATGATATATCTCCACTAATGTTTGTAGGTAATAGCCATGAATTCGACCAAAAACCAGAATCGTCTAGGTCCATTACTTCACTTGCTGGTACAGAATAAATCACATTTCCACCTTGATAGTAATCAGCCATACAAACAGCGTCGATTCCATCGGCATCATTCATCTCAACCAGTATATCGAGAAGCCCAGCATTGGATATGTTATCAGGGTGGTCAACAGTAATTACAGGTGGAGAATGTAAGAACTCGAAAGTCAAGAATGATACAGACATAATTTCATCTATGTCGATAACTCTGACTCCTAGAGTGCCATTGCCTGGAACGAAAGAGGAGTCGAGTTGTATTCTAAAGTGGTAAGCCGCGCTTTGCTCAGCAACGTCATTTCCACAAATTGTAGTGCCCTGATTTGGAGCAGTTACAATCCAGCCTAGTTGCTCAAGGCTTGCGCTGACGTCCTTTACCTGGCGCGATGAGCGTACCCTTACTACTGCGTCAGCGGTTTGACCGAACATCAATTCACTGATTTCAACACCCTCTTGACAGAGGTCGATTGCTAAGATTTCAGGAGGACTCAATACTATCGGAGTTTGAATCGATGCTGAACTTGAAGCACCATTTGCTCCAGTGATGTTTGCGGTGATTATTAGTTCTCCAGTTTCTATACTTTCTGAAGTTGAGAGAGGCAAAAGAGCGACTCCATTGTCGAATTCAACAGGGAATGAATATGCGCTTTGACCAGGCCAATGAATTGAAACATCTCCATAGACCCCTTCAATAGAATCATCGTAATCAGTAACGGTTACTCGAATGTATTCTCCCCCTCCTCCGAGTACGTTTTCTACAGATTCATTTTGGGCATTTATTATCTCGATAATAGCTTCAGGAGGTTCATCAGCGACCTGAATTGTTCTCTGAGTCATGAAGACCCCTTCGTGATTTCTTAACTCGATTTTGAACGAGGATAGGCTAGTTTGTGTTGGAATAGTAAAGGATGCGATGTAACAGTGATGTTCAGGGCTATTTCCTGCCACATAACTTAGGCCGTCGATATTACCCCTTGTTGCACTAAATACCGGTGTTTGGGAACCGATTGAATGGTCTGGATCGAGAACACATGCTTTCAGTGTAAGTACGTGCCCTCTTAGCACTCCTTTATTGGGGAATGATGTCAAGACTGAAGCTCCACCCCATTCGGAATCATCTACGCCAGAAACGTGCACTCCGAACCAAAACGCAGGAGCGTCTCTGATTTGGGCTACCTCCAGTGCAACAGATACGGTTGAAATGTTTGACTCGTCCATCGTAGTTGCCATTATGTCAAGCATACCTAATCCTACATCTGTAGGTAAATCGATTGTGGTCCACCAAAGATAGCCATCTTGGCTGCCAGTTCCTTGCTCAACCCATTCACTGCTGTTGTTACCGCTCGTTATTCTCCACGCGATTGTAGCATTCACCACTCCACTATCATCTGTTGCCTCTAGGCTACAAACGAATCTGTCACCTCTACTATACTGAGTTGAGTCACAGAAAATATCTTCGATGACAGGAGGGCTATTCGCCCATATTGTGAGGTCGAACTGATTGTTGTCGATATTTCTCTCAGGATTCAGAAGAGATGTTGCCTCCCATCTGATCACTAAATTATTCCAGCCTTCTCTTGAGGTGTTTATCTCAAGTTCAATGATTTGTCTGCTTCCATTTTCCGAACCAGTAGGCAAAACCATGCTGTGATTTGTAAGAACAATACTGCCAAGTTTGTCCAAAATTTTGAGGTTTCCAACGCCAATTCCAGGACCGATATTTTCAATTGCAATTTCAATTTTGCAATTGGTGTTTACTGTCAGATTTTCCGTCACTCTTACGTCGATAATTCTGATGTCGTGGACGATATCGGCGTATGGGCTCATCTTCGGGTCTCCAACAACGACACCCATCCAACTTGTCATGGTGTTCGCAGCTGCGTAAGATTCAGCAAGGTTGTATCCACTAGCGTAGGATGACAACAGTACACTAGGTGAAGAGACCGCCGTTAGGTACGGCTCATACACATAGCCTTTGATTCCGCTAGCCCCGTCTTCAAGGATATCTGCAACTAAGGATTGCCCGTATGTTGTGCCCCAATTGAATGAGCGAGCACCTGTGCTAACCGCTGTCTCAACAATCGATCCGTTGACCCAATCCATGTGCGGTCTAATAACACGAAGTATTGCAGAGTCAACAAATAGCGAACCATCTGTGGATGTGGGAACTATGTCCAAAGAGATTCTAATCTTCATCGAGGTCGCATTTTCATGCGGTCTAAACCTCATTGTCTGTGAATTCCAGTCTGTTGTATATTCTTTCTTCGAGGATTCATTGTAACTAAGTTCGCTTCCGTTGGAATCGAAGGATGTGACTTGAATTTGGTATTCTCCGAAAACATCACCATTTCTTTTGCCATATGCATACACGTTCCAGGCATGATTTGTGAAATTTACAGGGATTTCATGTGTAGTCTCAAGGTATGCAACATTTTGACCGTTTCCAGAATATGCAGTGCAATTGTTTAGGATGTTTCTGTTAAGGACTGTGATTGAACTATTATCTAGCGCAGTATCCCAAATCATCAGATTGTCAATCATGCCTTCAAAGTAAGCATTTCCAGCCCTATTTACTCCAATTTTATACAAGTCAAAGTTGTTTAGAGAACCATTTGGGTAGAAGTTAGTATTTACCAAAACTCCGTCCATGTATTGTCTAACGTTACCGGCATCGTAAACTGTAACGAGGTGTGTCCATTTCTGCGCAGTGACGTCGCCAAATGTCAGACTTTGATTATTATGAAGTCGCCATTTACCTCCAGAAACCATGTGCTGGAATGATTGATTTGAACCTGCATTGTCGTCGATGGCGAATGTAGAAGCGTATGACGGTAAGGAAGTTATGTTAGCCCAGACCCATTGACTAATGCTGAAATTACCTAGCCAATCGTCAACATTCACCTTTGCATAGTCATCGACTCCATCAAACCACAGACAATTTCCGTCAACGCAATTTCTCCAATTGGTCGAATTCATTCCGTACAACGTGAAATTGGAATCGTTTGTGACGCTGTCACTCGAAATGGAACCAGTTCCCTCTTCGAAATCCCAATGGTGAACCAAGTTTTCAGATTGAGGGATATTATCTGCCTGCACAACAAATGCAGAGGATGGAATTGTCGTCTTGCTGACGTTTGGACCTTCCCACGAGAATCTCAATCCGTGTGGACCTCCGCCTTGGAAAAATTCGATTCGGAAATCATGGTATCCAGCCGTCAAATTCAGAGAGCCGGAGTATTCTCGCATTCCATGCATTCCGTAATTTTGGATCAGGCTATCACCATTAATCCATAACTCAGAGCCGTCATCGGTATTGAGATAGAATGTCCAGTTTCCGGTTTCTGGTATGTTGATTAGTCCACTGAATCTTGCGCCCCAGTTATTCTTGAATCTGTCATCCAAACCGGGATATGGATTTCCAGATGAAGAATATGCAAGGGATGGCTCTAGTCGAGAGTGGTCTGGGACTCTATCGATTAAATCAGGCATTGTCGCAGCGTTGAAATTGATTCCTTCATTGTCGAAATATTCCGCGAAGATACCTTGTCTCAGATAGCCGGAATCCTGTGTGCAGGTAGCAGAAATTTCTGCTTCAAAAGCACCGTTTCCGCCCTGCTTTGTCGAGGTCTGATATGACCAGTTGAAAACATCGCCGGAACTTACTGTAGGCGCAGATATATTCCAATAGCGGGAACCGCTTGACCAAGAGGAGTCTAAAGTATCAAAGCCGCCATTCGATAGATAATTTCGATTCCAGTTACCGTCATTACTTCCCCAAGATGCGTAGCCGATTACGTTGCTCACGTTTGTAACGAATTCAGTTTCTTCATCGAAGTATACTGGCAAATTCATGGTGTCATTTAGTGTGGTGTTTGCCACATACAAATCGTCATTCCAAAATTTGTATCCCGAGCCGTTTCTATTTGTGGCCAAATCGAGGACGTGTGTGCCTCTTGCTCCGTAGGAGTTGTTCGCTTTCTCAATCAAATCTAGAGCGGTTTCGACCGTGTACCCAGTCAATCGAGTTACCAAGAAAAATCCGTATTCATCTCTAGTGAATTCTTCCATTTGTTTACCTGCTAGTGGGCCATAATTGTGATTACTCCAGTAGTCACTTCCAATGTCTGAATCATATGCGCCACCCGCTAGTGCAATTTCTTGGTCGAAAGAAGCTTTGTTATTGCCGCCACTGACTCTCAAAGGCATGCCTTTGGTGGTAACCAAATAGTTGAGATCAGTTCCAGTATAATTGGATAGCATTACCTTGAATGGTTCGAGGAAATACGTATTGAATTGGTTTCTGTTGATTGTTTCACCGGTTGGGTTGGATGAATTATCGAAGATGAATACTCTGTCTGCGCTGATATTCCTAGCAGTAACGAATGCCCAACCAATAGTTCGGCTGACTTCGGATTTGTTATTGATTAATACTCCAACATCGCTGTAGTCAACAGCTGTCGATAGGTTGAATCCTCCAGGAACCCCAACCGTCCTTAGCGGGCTCTCGTTCCAGATGTCTGTTTCAATGCTGAATCCATCGAATATTTGCTCCCTCAATTCTTGTTCCGGATTGGATTGATTCGGTATTTGGATTAGGCTTACCACGAATAGCGCAACTAAAAATAGCGCTTTTCGTGATTGTGACATTACACCGTGCACGGGATGTTACTCAAAGTCACTTCGCTTGAAAGTATAGGTCAAAAAAGGCCATTTTTGCCTAAAATCGTCAATGTGTATATGAAGGACGGCCCCTCCTGCTGGTAACATGGTCGAGTTGTACATGGCCCGAACTTGTCGATGGGGAGTAGTTCGAGTCATTGGTGGCGAATTACATTTGCAAGAGGCAGATGCTGTTGTTACCCCTGCCAATAATCGTCTTTCTGGAAGAGAAGGCCTAGACGCACAAATACACAAAGCAGCAGGCGACGAGTTGCGGGAATTTTGTAGGAATGTCAGCATCGAGCAAAGAAAATTGAATCTACCTCCTTGTCCGGTAACAACCAACGTCGTTTCCGAGCCGTACAATCTTGAAAACAAGTTCAAGCACATCATTCACGTGGTAAGTCCAGATTGTCGCAGACCAAATCAAGATGAATCTAGGCGAGTCCTACTTCCACAAGCATATCACAATCTGTTTGACACACTTCGCGAAATGAAAGACGTTAGTGTGATTATGGCTCCACCATTATCGATGGGAGTCTTCGCATATCCTCACCGTGAAGGTGCTCGACTAACTCTAGAAACACTTCTCGGCATCATGGATGGAGAGGAAGACCCTGGAATAAAGGAGTACAATATCGTTGTAAAAGAAAGGAATTTCATCAACAACATGCGTACAGTGTACAGGGAGTCAGAAGACCAACTCCCTGGTATTGACACAACAATGGAATGAGGTGTTATTTTGGTCGACCTGCCAAAAATGGTAGCATCGGCAATAGAAGGTGAACGCTCTGATTTTTCAGTTGCAGTATTGCTTTCAAACAGTTCTATAACAGCGAAAAAAATTCGAGAAGTACTGCCAAAAAAATTACGTTTGGTAACCTTGACATCTTCATCTAAGGTTAGAGAGAATCTTACTGAGTTGGATATAGATGTTGAAATTCTTGAGGATTCACTATCCTCACAAGGACTCTCTGTTCTCAACAACCTCCACGACATAGTTCTGCAGGGCTTAGGAGAAGGTAGATTCAACTCTAGCGATAGAATACTCGCAATTATGGCAGAGCCAATGAATGGAATTGTTGTAATCGAAGCAAACTCTCTCGCTTCAAACAAATTAGCGATAATTGCAAACGAGCATGGAGTTGACATTGAAGTTCTAGCAAGGGTGATGGAATTGGCTAGACAAATCGGTGGACGTGGTAGGGAAGGTCACGCAGTTGGAGCATTGTTTGCAATTGGTTCAGTACCAAAACTGAGGAGATATACTACTGCAATTGTGCTCAATCCATTCAAAGGACATTCAGATTCAAAGAAGGATGTAACCGTACAAAATAATCACGAAACGTTAGCAGAATTCGCATGGCTAGATGGAGCAATTCTATTCAATTCAAAGGGGATTGCTAGCGATGCAGGTCGTTACGTCCAAGTTCCATCAGGAATCAATCCAAAATCAGGAGAAGGTGGAAGACACTTGGCAGCAAGGGCAATTAGCCAACTAGCCGATGCGATTGCAATTTGTGTTTCATCAAGTGGAGTTATTACGCTTTATTCCAAGGGAAGAGAAAGATACAGGGTTAGGTTATCCTAATCGCCTCGTCTAGCGATATCTCGCCACAAGCAACCCTTCTAGCCAATTCTGTAGAAATCGTCAAATTGCCTGAACTCTGAATCCGAGATTGTCTCTGTATCTCCTTTAGGTCACCGTCGGTTGGGTTTAGTTCTCTTAGAGAATAGATTCGGTTTCCGCCCATCAAAGCAATTCGAGTTGCAGCATGGAGATGCGTTTTCATTCGGGAACCAGAACTTGTTTTGTACTCGTTAACCTGAAGGGTTTCGATACCTCTCAAAATTAATTGATTGATTATCCTATCACGCAAAAGTGGCGCTCCGTCTCCGACTTTCACACACATTCTTTGATGCTTAACCGCTGAAGCAAGACCTGCTATATGGTCTGCTACGAATTCAATTTGCTCTAATTGAGCACTGCCAACTACGATCCCATCGGCTAACCATGCGATTCCAGGTCTAGGTCCTGGATCTATTCCGAAAACTAACTGTACAGCGGAGTCTAGTCCTATCGACGCTTGAATTGCTCTCTCGACGGCGATTTCAATCGTGTCTTCAGTTGCCGGAATGTGTCCTTCCTGTACCTCTTCGGGTGAGGTAAGAAGAATACCATCCCATTCGTCACTTGTTGCGAGCATTATAAAATCGCATTTCCTCCTTTTCAACTCCCTCATCAAATGGAAAGAAAGTCGGAAATCATCGGTCCTAACCGCAATCCTGCGCACATACCTCGCAGCAGTTACTCATGCATCAATTTGACGCGTAATCAGCGATATTATCAAAAGCGGTTGACATAGATTCGTAAACGTGACAGGTCAATATGAGAGAGAACTAAGGGCGGTTCTAGCAGGTATCCCTAAGGGAGTTGATGCGGTTACAAGGTCATGCGACGCTGTTGCCAAAGCTAGGGCAAGACAAGTCATCGACAGACCATTTCTAGTCGTCAGGGCCGCAGGTTCTGGAATGGAAGGGAGTGGGGATTTACTGGCACTTAGGGGAGATTTGTGTTTCCCAATAGAGGTTAAAACTTCAAAGAAATCAAAATTGTATCTGTCTGGTAGAACATGGGACCAATATCAAGCGATGATTTACGAAGGTCAGAGATGTGACTTGATGCCATTGTATGCATTCAGGCTGAAGGGCGTAAGGGGTGATTCTTGGCGGATATTTAGGGTTGAAGTTGGGAAATTAAGCGGCAGGCTTGGTATGCTGACAAGAAGGATTCCTCCTCTTCCTGAAACGAGGAACGGTAAACCATTCTTAGATTGGGAACAGGGTATGCCACTACACAAGTTCCTCGCACTGGTTTGCAGAACAGAGGGTGGTAATCCAGTAGATTCATTGAGTAAAAGAGCAAAATCAGTAGATTACGAAATCGAGAAGCCGAAAGAAGATTCTCAGATGCGTATCACAGATATGGTGCACCTATGAGGAATACCAAAGCCACTAGAAGGAGCAAAGAACTCAGAGATGAGGCCTTTCGGGTTACGTGCTCTACCCATAGAGGGTGAAGTTTGTACAGTCCAGTCTTCTTTCCGATGTTCCTGATACCAGTCATAATTCCGTGGACTATATCCTTGAACAAATGTCCACCATCAAACGGTATCATTGGGAATAGGTTGGTGAATCCAAGTAGAATGTTTACCCAAATTAACCAGAATAACAGGTTGATCAAGAAAAGTAAACCGCTCAATCCGATTGTGCTAGCAAGCCAACCTTCGCCGGAATCAAGCATTTCTTCTTGTGCAGGGTGGATTGCAACTCCTTGATACTCGAAGGGAGTAATCAAAATCTGCAGTGTGTTGATTGGAACGCTGATAATGTAACCGATCGGACTTGTTTCAAAGTCAGGGTGAGCCCAACCAGCAAGCCTGTCAACCCCTGCTGTTCCTCCGGCTAGGTTTTGCACACCCAAGAAAGCATCACCTCGCTCTATATCCATGGAATCTAGCAAGTCTTCTTCATATCCTAATTCCAGATAATACTCGTATTTATCTGTAAGATTAACCATTAGTGTTTCTTCACTTCCATCGCTATACCTTACAACTTCCATTGGGACGATTTGACCTGCAGAAAGGTCTTCCATCAAATCAGCGAAATCATCTGAAGTTGAGATTTCAGTTCCGTTGATCGAGGTAATTACGTCCCAGGCCTCTAAGCCTGCCTCATCAGCGCCTGAGTCAACAATAATCTGACTTGAATGAACACCAGGGTCTGCTGCTGAAAACTGACCAGCGACCTGCCCTAGTAGCACAATTAGAATGAATGCTGCGAATATGTTTGTAGCAGGCCCTGCCGCAAACATCCTTTGCCTTTCTCTGCGTGGTGAGTTTACAATTTCATTATACTCTGGTTCAGCGAATGCTCCGAGAGGTAGCGGTCCAGCCATCAATAGTCCGAAATTTCGAACTCGCATTCCGTGCGCGCGTGCTTGTATTCCATGCCCAAACTCATGAATTACTAGACAAACAACGAATGCGATAACCCCCCACCCGAGTGGGATGATTGGACTCAACCCCGGAATTGCTACTAATTCCGATACAGGCCTTGCTTCAGCCTGATTTCCGTAGATTACAGCAGAGACTATTGCGAGAATTATTCCAGCTGCTACGAAGAGCATTGCTCCCCAGCAGACCCATAGCGACAATTCACCATATGCTCTCCAAAATTTCCGTGGTTTCGATACCTTCTCGAGAGTGTCTTTGCCTTTTCCAGTTCTAACCATCAAGACCATGCCAAAGAAAATACGAGATGCGTTCCACTGGTCTAGTTTACCTGAATTTTCCCAGTACCTAAGTAGCATATACCACAGCAAAACAGCCAGGAAAACCTCCGTCCACCCGATTTGGATGGAAAGAAAACCGCTTGCCATGGCTATGCCAAACACTAATTACACTTCAACCCGATGTCGCTTAGTTCTTCAACAACATGCCCCTAGGCGCTTCATGGACGCAGTTGGTCATGAGGTGAATTCATTCATTTCCGAGGCATTTGGCGAAAAGCCAACTGAGACCTCTGTATGGGCGCAGGAAGATGATTTTGTCCAGATTTTCGTCCGACTTTCTGACAAGGTTGCAATACTTAGTCTGTCTAATGACGAGGGTGAGATTGTTGAAGAAGACTCGCTAATCATTCGTGAGGGGCAGTGGCAACCAAATTCAATTCAAACGAGAAGGATGCCTGATGGTTTTGTCAGATTCAAACATCGTACGAAGGAAATATTGCTCGCTCCAGAATTGATCCGTTCTCCAGATTGGGCATCAAGTCTCCTTGAGGGATGGTTGAGTGAAATACGTGGTGAATCTGGAATACCTAAGACAAGGTCCCAGAGAATTTCGACGCTTATGAGAAGCAGAGATAGAATTGAGAGAATGCTAAATCAAGCAAACCTGAATGAAGTTGCTGATGAGGTTCGCTATGTTGAGTTCAGACTAGACAGCGCAGACTACAAACTCGCAGGAACTCAATCGAGTCATTCTTCTTCTGAAGAGTAAATCTTTGCGAATACAGCTTCTCTCTCCGCCTCGATTGCTTCAGGCGATCTTCGCAAAATGCTGTTTATTGTAGGGTCGATAATCACGGGTAGAAGTAGAACTACAATTACGAATACAATCAAGTAAACAAATGATGCACCAGGAACTTGACTTACGCCAGGAGAATCTCCTCCACTTACCATCAGTTTGACCGTACCCAACCAAGGAATCTCCGCACCGGATATCCCGATTACCCAGTCTTCTTGCACAGGCCTAATCATTCCACTGTGTATTGAATTAAGGCCTTGAGCAAATTCAAACACTGCTTGGTCATCATTGCAGTCGTTGTTATCACCCAGAGTGATGTATCCAGGATTCATTGGGGTGTAGTTTTCAACGCTATACCATACAGAACCATGCTGTGCAGCAGCACCGCCACAGGAGTACTTTCCGACTTGCTCTCCATCGAAAATCAGATTGATTTTTTCTACTTCGATTTGGTCTGTTCCTGGCACTGTCCAAGAGGTGATGCACATGCCATCCCACAACACACCAGCATCGCACTTGTTTTCCGAATTCGGGGCTGTACTTTCACCGATTTCTATTTCGAAGAGTGCTCTGTGGATGATTGGAGTGCTTTCACTTTCTCCATTTCTTTTGTAAATTATCACGTCACCTTCCATTCCAAGGGACTCGTATCCATAATATGGTGAATCTTTGTCAGTTGCTTCAGCGAAACTGATTATTCGGTTATCATTTGGGGAATGGACCAAAACCAAGTCTCCCGCATCGATAGTTCCGACTTCGCCTTCTCCATCGTGTTGCATAGAATTAGACTCGACGACGACCAGCGGCGGCATTGAGCCTGTGTGAGCCCACATTGCAAGAACGAGCAGCGAAATCATTCCAGCAGCCAAAACCAACTCACGTAGGAGCGTTCTGGTGGGGTCGTGTTCTCTCATCTGAATAACCCAGTAATCAGCGCTTCTTCAATCCCTTCTCTTGAAGGAATGCATTCCATGCTTCTAGGTGTCCGCCGCCTAAGATGCGAGCAGCTTCGTCGCCGTCTGGTTTGAGTTTGCGTAGTTCAGACATCGAGGTTTTTGTCATTATCATATCGAGGGTATTTGCTCTTGCACTGAGGTTTAGGAATGCAGGGGCGGAAACTGCGAGACCAATACCCCCAACGACGATTAGAACAATCGCAATACCAGTGTAATCTGAGAAATCAGCATTGTCTTGGAGGAACATCAACTGAGCCGCTGAAAGAGTTGTCAGCAAAGCTGAAGCAAATGTACCAGTTCCTGAAATTCTTAGTTGATTCCCGTATTGATTATCCCACCAACCCATGTCTCTCGCCTGATTACGCTAGGCTTGTCTTATTATTCGATTTTTGGTATTCACGAAAAGTGACTGTATGGAGCATTGTTCAAATGGGATGAACCCTCGTGGGCCGAAGGCCCACACGGCGAAGAGGCGGTTCTCAGATGAAAAAATCACTATTTCTAACTCTTATTTTCTTCACATCGCTGATGTCTCCGTTTGCCTCTGCGGACGTTACTGAGACCCAATTTTCCGATGGTTCAACATCTTACACGCACACCTTTACTGGCACAGGAGAAGGGTTTGCTGGAAACTTGACTTTCCCTTATGGTGCGGAAGTATCCTCTGCAACTTTCGATATTGCGGGCGAGCCATCCTCAACATCCTGGGGTAATATGACCACAAATTCTGATTTCGGTGGAGCAGGTACAGGAACATGGAGCGGAACTCCACCTGGTTTTGCTTACGGAAGCAGACAGAACCTTGAGGTTGGAAACGATCAAGTCAAATTGGTTGGAAATCCAACAGAAGATATCAATGGATTAGATAGTTCGACATCGGGAACTTCCACAGGTGGCATCGTAAACAATACAGGTGGCTTCGCAGCGAATGGTGACCAGGGCTTCATTGGTACCACAAAGTCTCAATCTTCAATCTCTTTGTCAACCTCAACATCGAGTTATCGTGGATTCGTTATTGCTAATGGCGATGAGTATGTCTCCGCTACCTCTACTAGCTCTTCTATCTACATAACGCCAGTAATGAAAAGATACAATGCAACAACTGGGGCATACATTGGAACAGCTTCAGTAGGAACCTGTCCCTCATACAGTAATCCACTTTACACGACTTATGATGCAGATAGTGATGGCAATGGGAACGTTTGGACTGTATCGTACAGTTACAGAATTCTAGTCAAGTGGTCGATTTCCCAAACCTCTGGAGCTTGGACTTGCCTTGGTACTTACTCTTATTCTGGAAACTATTACCCAATGGGTGTTGATATTGACGAGGATTCTGGACGCATGTTTTTACTGATGTACGATCCGACAGGTCCAAATTACAACCGTTACTTGTACGAAATCAACCCAAGTAATCCTTCTAGTGTGAATGGTAGTTGGTTACTTGGATCACGTGAACAACTCGGCACCTCAAGTACACAATCAAGCGGATTAATCGTTGACTTGCCTAAGATCATAACCAACGAATATTACAGGGATTACGGGTATCACAACCATTTCACCATGGATGGTATTTTCGTCGAGAGAAATGGCAAGGTCCAAATCGATGGTGGCGGACACTATGGAATGGATCAACTAGGAGATAACACGTTTGGATATCAGTGTCACTATTCATCATACTGCTCTGGAAAGCTCAACAAGATTCAGAGAAAAGGAACAGGAGCGGTCTACGACCACAGAACTCCAACTTCTACCTCTTCAGTTGTCACGAGCGCTACAAAATCGCTTTCAAAGACTGTTACTGAAATCACCGTCTCTGCATTAGTTGGCTACGTGCCATCGAATACCAGTATCGAACTCGAAGTTTCGAATGATGGCGGAACTACTTGGAAGAGCGGAATATTCAATCAGAAATTGATATTCTCAACTCCAGGTTCTAGCATAGTTTGGAAGGCTTATCTCAACGGAACATCTACTGAAACTCCTGTGCTCGACTTCGTTGCTTTGACATATTTCACGAGTTACCAAACCAGTGGATACATTCAACTCAGGTCAAATTACTACTCTGGTACGGCCCCTGTAGCAATCACGGCATACTGGAACGCAACAACTCCGTCTGGTACAGGACTACAGGTAGAGTTCCAAGATACTAGTACCAAGACCTTCCAATACAGTGGAGAAACTAAGACGGTTTCAATGACAACAGGATATATCTACGTCTACGTCAGATACACATCTACAGGAGCTAACACACCTGTGTTGGATGATTTGCAGATTGCACTTCACTCCAATGCACCGCAAAATGTCGGCATAGATGTCGGTGGCGACGGTACAAACGAATGGACCAGCCAAGGTGTACTACTAGGTACAACGACTAGAGGCGGTACAGCGTTTGTCAAAGAATTCAATGATTTGATTCCAGACACTGGAGCGGGTTCAGTATCTATTCCTGTTTACGTATCTGCAGAATCAGCCGGTATTGTTGTTCTTGAGAGATTTAGTGTAACTTACTCAATCAACACGGTAAATCTTGATATCAACATACCAGAGGGCGAGATTCTTCACGAAAGAACCGAACCATATGAGGTGGTAACAAGACATATTGTTGGTGATGGAGCAAATAATTACATCCAATCTGCGACCCTATCTTTCCTTGCATCTCCATCATCTAGTGCTCCGACGTTGGAGTGGCAAGACGGAGATATCTTCCCATCACCAAACGACCCGGATGACTGGATTGAAATCGACCAATCATCTTGGTCAGTTTTGAACAATGGTATTCTCGAAATCCATTGGTTGTTTTACGTAACATCTAATTTCCCGGACCAAGATAATGTCAGATTTGTGACAAGTTGTACTGATACGACCGGCAGCAACGGTTTCTCACCATCACCTCTCTCCAGTACTGCTGGACTTAGAGTAAACAATTCGTTCGGATTGGGATGGTTGAATGTCCGCGACAATTTTGGAGAGGTAACCTCTGATGATTTAGAGGATGGAAGTTGGGTCGCCGCAGGAGAGACTTTGCACTTCCAAGGTGCAATGTGGTTTGCAGATTCAACAGATGCGCCTAAGGATAATGCATTTGATGTTAGGATTGCGATGAACGGTTTCGTTGACGCTGCATGGAGAGACACATCTAACATAAATGGGTCATTCTTCATCTCAGTCGATATGCCAGATATTGATGTTGAAAGCGGTTTGACTTACGAAATTCAAACTTACAATGAGAGGGATGCCACCAAGGTATTGGCATCCAATTCAGACTGGATGAGAACATACAAAGTTGATGCAACTCATCCTGAGGCATTGATGACTGCTCCTGCGGACGATGCATACGAAGCAGCAGATGATGCTCAAGAAATCAGCATCTTACTTTCAGACGCTGTTGGAGATCCGACTGATTTGAGTTTGTACTACTGGGTTGAGGCAGACCATGACCTAAATCGTAACGGCGAGGCAGACCCTAGTGAGTATGCTCACAAAGTAGTGACAAACAACACAGAAGCAGATCACAAGGTATTCACCACGACCATAGACCACTCTAGAAATCCGAATATGGGTAGGGTTTCTTACTATTGGGATGGTGGTGACAATGCAGGGAATCCGCTTCATTACAGTACAGTTATCGATGACCAAGAATACATTTGGGAAAGCGGTCCTGGCTTCAACGCAGACGATGCAACGTTCAGAACACGCAAGGACTCATCGGCAATTTTCACTGGACTAGATTGGGTTGGACATAACGACGGTGCTCCTATCTTCGCAGGGACTGAACAAACAATCTCTCTAGGATTGATCGATGCTAACACCGTAATTGATTTCGAATACATCGATTTAGTATTCGACTTTGAAGGCCCGGACAGCGAAGTTGACCAGCAAAGGATATCTTACTATGGAGTGACAGATATGTTCGCTAGTAACTCAGATTTTATCTCGCTAGCATCATCATCAAGCATGGTTCAAACAACAAATGAATCTGGAATGCCGCTTATATTGATTGATTTCGACTTCACGATGGGTTGGGATTGGCCAGATGAGGAAATATCTGATCTAGCCTTAGAATACAAGGAAAGAGGTTCTGAGTTCCCTACACGACACATTATCTCCGAACATACATTCACTGTTGAGAACGATTTGGTTTTGGATGCTTCAACATTCTTGGTTGAAGATATCAGTGAGCCTAGGACAGGCCTTGTTGCCGATGGTAGCAGAGTCAGAAACGATGACAGGCTTGAATTCACGGGACGAGTTGTTTACGAAGGAAGTAATGTTCCAGCTCCAAATGATGCATCGATTGTAATCGAGGTATTCGACGGACAGAGCATATGGTCAGATGGTTCCCTATCCGATTCGGGAGAATACTCTGTTGAAGTTCCACTTTCGCATGCAGAATCATTGCGTTCTTCGCCTACTCGTACATGCCTGATTTCAATTGGTGGAATTCCAGGTACTGGGGAAGACATGACAGGCCAAACCGTCTCTACAACTTTGAGAGTTGTAGTTGATGATACGGCACCTAGAGTTGTTAGCAGGGTAGCTCCAATCAATGTCATCGACATCTCAGCGACAACTGACCTAACAAAAGTTCCTGTGGAATTCTTTGGTACAGAAGACGCCGACATGACCGGCTCGCAGCAAAGCGTACACTGGGTCATGCGTGACTCTAGTAGAACTCTAACATTAGGTGCAGGACAATCCATTCTTGGAATGCAGCAAGATGGACAGAGTGTGATTTGGACAGGCAATGTCGATTTGACAGACGACGGAAGAATCACCCCTCGCGAGGGAGATTGGGTTGGATTCTATCTTACTGGATATGACTCTGCAGGAAATGAATTCCCAGTTGTTTCGAACTCTGAGGCAAGCCCAATCGCAGAGATTGCTGCAGATGATACAGACTTTGAGAGGCAATGGGTGAGACTAGGTGCAGTAGGACCACAATTGAAGATTGGCTCAGTCCAATTATCTGATGACCACGTCGCACCAGGTCAAGAAATAGAAATTACAGCGGACGTTTTGAACGTTGGAGGAGAAACCAACTTCCAGTTCAAGGTTGCATTCTATGCTGGGGACGCTATAGTGCCGTTCGACTCTGTCACATTGAATAACATCGATGCAAATCAAAAGATTCCAGTTTCAGTCAAGTGGAATGCCAAGGAAGGAATAGACCGAATCCGAGTGGTTGTAGACCCTGATGATGTCATTGTAGAGGTTAATGATGATGATAATACGGCTGAACACAAAGTCGAGATTGTTTACGTTTCTTACATGGGTTGGTTTGACTCAATTAGAGAGCAACCTCTGATTTGGCTATTCTCGATCCTATCGATAATCGTCCTAGTCGCTATTGGAATCACTGCTAATAGAACTGCTATCTCTCATGGTGACGAAGCTCTCTTCAATGAAGAGTGGGAAGAAGAGGAAGACTGGGAAGAGGACGACGACGAAGAATACGAAGATGATGACGACGATTACGACGAGGATTACTGAACCTCAAATCGTTGCACTCTTGAACCAGTGACTTCGCCCCACAAACATGGCCGAAGGTGTCTTCTCTAAACTCGACGAGAGTTTGCAGAAGGCTCTGGACGAACGTGGATGGACTCCAACACCAGTACAGCAGGTCACTCAGGATGAGATATCTGCGGGTGGAGATAGGCTAATCGTTGCCCCAACCGGTTCTGGAAAAACTATGGCTGCAATGCTACCACTTCTAGACCGCAGCCTCAAAAATGAGTGGCAAGGGATGTCAATTCTCTACATCACACCATTACGGGCATTAAATCGCGACGTGGATAGAAGGCTTGAGGAAATCACCAATGCAGTTGGGATGCGTTTGGGTCTTAGACACGGTGACACCACTCAATCAGAGAGGAGTAAGCAAGTAAGAAATCCACCAAACGTAATGATTACTACACCTGAGACATTTCAGTTAATGTTCACTGGCTCCAAACTCAGGGAATTGCTGAAGTCGGTACAAGCGGTAGTAATTGATGAGTTGCACGAAATCGCTGACGGTGAAAGAGGATGGCAACTTTCGGTTGGAATATCTCGTCTAGAGTCATTTATTGGAAGAAAAGTTCAGAAAATCGGCTTATCCGCAACTATCGGTAATCCTGAGCAAGTTGCAAAATGGTTATCCAAGGATGCTGAAGCAATTAACGCAGTAGCACCACGCTCAACTGAATTATCAGTCGATGCAATAATTCAGATGCCGGAAGATGAGGTTGGTTCACTTGAATTGGCGATATCTCCACGAGCTCACGCTACCTTGCGTGG
>JBMYVD010000018.1:21584-26280 GCA_049606035.1 Candidatus Poseidoniaceae archaeon
CAGAGAACAACCCGTGCCTTGTGTTCGTCAATTCGAGAAATAGTGCGGAAACAGTTTCACAACGCCTAACAGCCATAGCACCAGACCTCTCAATAGGAGTTCATCATGGTTCGCTTGCAAAAGAAACTCGAACCAAGATGGAAAATGACCTGAGAGAAGGGAATTTGCAAGGGTTGGTATGTACTTCTAGTCTTGAATTAGGAATTGACGTTGGTAGTGTAAGCCACATAGTACAGATCCGTTCTCCTCGCTCTGTTGACCGAATGCTGCAAAGGGTGGGAAGAGCTGACCACAGGCTTGGAGGAATTGGTCGAGGAAATTTACTGTCATGGGAAAGTGATGACCTCTTCGAATCTGCAGTAATTGCGAGAAAAGCCGTTGCAGGTGAGATAGAGCCAGTGGAATGGAGAGATAGGCCGTTATCGGTTGCTGCTAACCAGATTGTGATGATGGTTCATAGCCATGGAGCATTACCGATTGATGAGATAACTGAGGCGATTGCCGGCGCATGTCAATTTGAGGATTGGTCTCGCAGTGATACGATTGCCATAGGAAAAATCCTTGCAGATAGATGGGTTATTCGCTGTGAAGATGAACCAAGTTCAATTCCATGGTATAGGTGGCCTCATGATGTTTGGAAAGAATTACAGATTTCTAGCAAAAAAGAGTTGCCTGAACAACCTAAATTGGCACACGATGAAGAGCCCACAGAGGACATATCTAAATTAAAATTCGAAGTTCCAAAAAAATACACAAGAGGTTGGCTGAGCCGTTCGGGAAGAACAAGAGAATGGGTTTCAAAACACCTCTCAATGATTCCAGATAAACAATCATACAGAGTAAGGGATGCTGTAACTCGCCAACCGCTTGGTAACGTTGACGAGGCATTCGTTTTATCTCTAAATGACGGTGGAGAAGAGCAGGATGGTAGTCAGAGAAGATTCGTAATGGCAGGACGTACCTGGATTGTAGTCGATGCCGACCCGGAACAAAGTGAGTTACTCGTGGCGCCAGTTTCAGACCAAGGGCATGCGCCGCAGTGGGTTGGAGAGTTGCCACCAACTCCTGCCGGTATTGCGAGGGAAGCTGGGCGTTTACGCAGGCTTTTTGCAATCGATTTGGGTCTAATGGAGGATGAGCCTGTAAGCCAAATTGACCCGGCAGAGTTGTTGAAAGGAAATTCAAAATTAGACGATTACCCGCTTAATGGGGAAGCAAAAGGAATGCTAGCAGACATTATCAGCAGCCATTTTTCTTCGGCACAGATGATTCCTAGCGAGAGACTAATCACCATCGAAGACAGAAGTGATGCATTAGTGATTAATTCATGTCAAGGTAATCGAATCAATGAAGCCCTGGGACACTATCTGTTAGCCATGGCTAGCACACGCTCTGGCAAGTGGGGTAGACTGATTGTAGAGCCATGTAGAATCTCACTTCAAGTAGGTGGTGTGACCCCTAGAGAAATCATTGAATGGTTATGCGAAACACCTCCAGAGGCATTAGAGGGCGTCCTTTCAGTAACTCTTCCCAATTCACGTGAGGTCAGATGGAGATTTGCTCAAATCGCCAAAATATTCGGTATTTTACGTCATGGCGTGGACCCAAGAAAAATCAACATTCAAGCCCTGTTGAAGAAATATCGTGGAACTCCAGTTATGGTAGAGGTACTCTCGAAATTATTCCATGAAAGAATGGACGTAAACGGTGCCAGCGATGTAATGCGAGCAATCCAATCAGGATTAATCCGCTTGGAAGTTACTGCTACGGGGCCACTGGGGATCTCCAGCAGGTCGGAGAAGGATTTGCTTCTTCCAAATTTTGACAACCAACAAGTCAGAGCCAGACTAGAAGGCAGATTGATGAACGAAAGGGCGGTATTGTGTTGTCTAAGGTGTCAATCAATCCGCAGGTTTAGAGTTGCAAGATATCCTGAAATTTCAGATGCTAAAGTATGTCTCAAGTGCAAAGGGCAAATGCTGGCATGCGCAAGAGAAGGTCTCGAGAAACAGTTGATTGAATGGGTTAAGTCCGATGATGAGAAAACCAGAGACCGAATGATGAAGAATGCACAAGCGGTTGCAAACCGTGGCATGGATGCCATCCTTGCACTAATGGGCAGAGGTGTAGGTGAAGCGACTTGTCAGCGCCTGATGCGTAAGGTGCAGAGAGGAGACAAAGACGCTCTATTGGAAGCAATTCATTATGCTGAGATAGAATATGCAAGAACTAGAAGATTCTGGGGTTAATCGCCTTCTATTTCCATGAGATTTACTCTTTCTACGGCTTCCACAACGTCACCTTCTTCCCACCAATCTACTGCGATGAAGGTCGGTCGCTTGCCGTGCAAATCGATACACTCAATCGCTCTCTCAATCATGAAATCAACGTCATTTGCCTCTCCAGCTCTGTTTGGGTCTGAAAGACCGGCTTGATTTTTCAACCAGTTATTCATGTGGAATACAGGTTGATTTACGTCCCCTCGAAGTTTCTCGCAATCCATTGATGATGTATCATCATCTGCGTAGTTTGTAGTCCAACTATGGGTAAGGAAGTCATGGAAATATGGGTGGCTGGAATCAGCTGACTGCTCCCAAAATACGACCAATCTCTTGTCCATGTTTATCATTTCAATTAGCGTAGGCCATTCTGTATTCATTTCATGAATATACATCATCGCTGAAAGGCCAACGTCATCGAATATCTCTTTGAGGTGGTCGGGCTCTACATAGTTTTCAATCAACAGAGTGACGATATCTCTTTCCTCGCTGTTCATTTCAGATTCTAAATTATTGAGCCAATTCCATGGGTCTACCGCCCCGTACGTGCATGGAGAGAATCCTCTATCTGAATCTCCATGACAAAACCTGACGTTAGAAGCACTCTGGTCTGCTGTTGTCAAATAGTGAGTATCGAGCATGAAGGCTCTCATTCCAGCGTTCCACTGCGCCTGAAAACCGGTCCTGTGATTGCTAGCAGGATAGTAGATATTGTCTTCGTGAGTAGAATAAGAGTTGTGAGTTTCAGGGAAAGTTACACTGTCATAGGTCCTATGACATAGAATTACCAATCCATTGCAAGGAATAGTTTCCATGAATTCGCAAGTACCGTCATCCTCAGTTGCATTGGAATCATAGTTCATCGCGGATTCATCAGTACAACCCAGGACGGGCTCTGGCTCTGGTTCAGGTTCTTCATATTCACATGAACCATCGTCTTCAGTTGCTTGAGAATCATAATTTTCAGCCTCTGAGTCAGTGCACCCAAATATCGGTTCGATGATATCAGGATTCTCTTCAGAACTCTCTTCATTCACATCATCAAGGTAGGTACAACCCGGTATGAGAAGCAAAATTACGGCCATTAACACCCGTATGTTCTGCATGTGCGGAAGATAATGCTTGAAGATTTCAAACCACCGACTAAAACCGTGGGTCTTTGGGTCCATCTGTCCTTTGGATGTTAACTCCGTGGCTCTCAAGATATCCGATTCCATTTTCTCCACCGAACCCTCCGTCAACGATTATGACCTTGCCAATTCCAGCGTGATGGATTAATTTGGCACACATCATGCATGGTTCGCCTGTGACTAGCAGCCATGCATCTTTGGTAGGAACTCCGTTTGCAGCAGCATTGCATATCAGGTTCATCTCAGCGTGATGACACCCGATTTCGACCCTTGTTCCCGATTTGACATTCATTGTGTCTCTAAGGCATTCATCACCGCCGCAAAGATCTCCTCCTCCACGGGGTCCTCCATTGTAGCCATCCATCAAGACAACGTTTCTATCTGGGTCAACAAGCAATGCTCCAAACTTACGCCTTGGGCAGTTGCTTGCTTTTGCAAGGGCAAGACATTGTTCGATTCTAATTTCTAAATGCTTGTCCTTCATCGGTTGACCCAACCATCTCTCATTCATCAAAGTATGTCGGCATTTTCACCTAGGTATTCTAGGATATTACCGCACAGATATAGGGAACCAATTACCAAAATAAGGTCCACCTCTTCACTAAACGATTGTAACGCTTTGACTGGGTCAGAGATATGCTCCAAGCCCGCTATTGGCTCTTTTACTCCAGGGTAGCGACCGTTTTGTGGCTCAGTTGTAATGATTTCAAGCGGTGGATTATTCATCACCAAATCGAATAGCGGTTGTAAGAAATCATCCATGTGCTGCTGGGGTGAACATCCGAATAGTAAGGACCACTTTTTAGGTAAAACTGATTCAATCTCGGGTAATACTCTCCTCATTCCACTTGGGTTGTGTGCAGCCTCGAGTAGGTAATTTTGCTTGCCGGGGATGTATTGCATTCTCGCTGGCCATCGAATTGGCCTTCTGACAAATGAATAACCGATCATTGAACACAGCATCTCTGCAAGATCTGCAGCCTCATCCATGAATGTTGATTTTTCAGGAGTGTAAAATCTGGCGCTAATCGCTTCGTCTCTCATCGCATTGCGTACCTTAGCATTCCCCGGGTCACGAATAAGCATCGGTACACCAGGTCGCCAAATAGCGGCCTTCTCCCTTGCAACAGCCTCGATGGTATCTCCTAGAATGTCACTATGTTCGAGGCTAACAGATGTAACTAGACAGCCAACTACGTCTGCAGTTCTAGTTGCATCTAGGCGCCCACCTAGTCCAGTTTCTAATACCATGATTGAAACTCCAGCATCCCTGCAAGCAAGCAGTGC
>JBMYVD010000019.1:0-25609 GCA_049606035.1 Candidatus Poseidoniaceae archaeon
TATGAAAGACAAACTCTCTGAGGCAGGCGGAACGGGTGTAGCCCAGCTATTGAGCAAGGTTTTGTTCGATGCACTCGACCACGTCGTAGTCTACCCTGTTGCCGATGAAACTGGGTGGAAAGATGGAGAAGGGAGAGTTCTTCCTGATGCATTTGTAGTTCCAAATAATATCGAAGCCAAGCAACTTGCTTACAAGGTACATTCAGACCTTGGAGACGGCTTCATCAAAGCAGTTGACGGACGCAGCCGTAGAGTTGTGGGTGCGGACCACGAATGCAGTGATAGTGACGTAATCAAAATCCACGCCAAATCATAGGCTAACCTTTGCTTATGGGGTCAGTCGTAGTCTTCTCTGATTGCTTCGAGTTCAATCATTGGAATATATTCGAATGACATTTCTTCTCCACCAGATGGCTTGACAGAGGTTAGGATTCCGTTTCCTTCGTACAAACTTGGTCCAGTATCAAGCATGAACATCATACCGAGTTTGTCCCTTGAATTAGCTGGTGTGCGATTACTTGGGTCAGTTGCACAAATTCCTGTGCAGCCATCAGCAATTGCGATGAAAACTCTGCCTTCCCGGTCAATGTGTAAGTCATTGAAATCGAGTAGGTTTCTGTTTGAGCCACCTTGGTCACTTCTACAGTCACCACTGTTTAGACAGATAGCTCCAACCTGCACTGGGTCAGTGGTCAATCTTCTAGTGTGGAATACCGGTTCTTCATCTAGAGCATTTAAACTGAAGGTGACGTAAAGGTGGTAATGAACTTCGTTAGGTGCATAGTGCCCGTTGCCATCCCAAGGATTTCCATCAAGGTCAGGTTCGCCGATCAAAGAAGCATTCTCGCTTCCCAGATAAGTAACAGCAAACCTTCCTGGGTCGCCAGCATCAGTTTGCGGGAAAGCGGTTGAGATAACTCCAGCAGGACTCACTCTGAGGCTTTCCTGTTCCCAACTCTCTCCAGAATCTGTGCTCCTTGCGAGATAAATACCCTCATCAGCTCCAGTCCAAAGGTGATATGCATTGGAATCCGTATCCGTTGAGACTTCGGAATTCTTTCTTGGATTAGGTGTACCAGCATCTTCTCCCATCGTTCTTTCAAACCATGAGAATCCATTGTCTTTGGAGACGATTACAGTAGGTGTTGCTACCCTAGGAGTTACGTATACAGTACCGTCAGGTGCGGTTGAGATTGCACCGTGTAGTCCGCCGTTTGTTGTTGCTAGTCCGACGATTAGGCCACCTGTATCGAATGTTGCTCCACCATCGAAACTTGTGAAACAGAAAATGCCAGCGAGTTTGTTGTAACAATAGTATACAGCCGTTTCGTAAATTACGCTGCCTGTGATTTGGCCCACTGCGCCATACCCTGCACTTGTCCAAGGCCCGGTAGCGAGTTTGATGTGGTCGTTGAGTGGAGTGGTTCCAGAGTCGTGAGGGTTACCTAACCAAGACTCTCCATCATCATCACTCCAACAAATCCAGGATGTTTCTAATCCAATCATTTGTACTCCGAACACTCTGTCCGTAATTGGGTCAACCCAGCCGTATGGGTCACTTGTCGTAGGTGAACACGCAACAGGGTCTTGTTTTGCTTCCCAAGTTCCACCATAATCACAAGACCTCATCACCTTCTCAAAGGCGATGAAGAAGACACAACCAGTAGAGGTTATTCCAATACTCGGCTCAGCAGCGTCTTCTCCAACACTACTCGCAAAGAATGTCATATCGATTGGATCTACATCTATCGATGCACCTGTACCATCGGTGACGAAAATCGAGGAATCTGCTGCTGCAATTTCATTCTCAGTCGATGTCGTTTTTTCTTCATCTTCCGACAAGATTGTGTAGAGGATTGTAGAAGATAGAAGCAGTGCTACAAGCCCTAGTGCAACCATTTTCCCGATGTTTGTTTGGTTGCCGAAACCTACCTTTTCACCCTGTAAAAAATCATCATCTTCTACAAGTTCAGCATCATGAATTTCCTCAGACACTAAATCACCTTCTGATTCAATCAGTGGCCTTTTGGTCTTTCGTAATCAGGGGTAAGTCTTGCCATTACCGCCATGTGCTTGGAGGAAAAGAATAGCATGTATACAGGAACAATCAGTGTGAAAACCGCAAGTAGAATTAGAGTGTAAAGTCCCCATGGGTCGACTTCATTCAGGAATACAATCCAAGCAGTCCACAGGACAGAGAGCCACATCAGAGGTGACCACCTTCGTGCTAGAGCAGAGAATCTTGCGTTTGCATTAGAATTGGTGTAAAGTGATGCAACCTCATCTTCAGTAACCAGTCCCTTTTCCACGCCGCAGCGGACACAGACTTGCGCTTTCGGTCCATTTCCGTGAATGAATTGTTCACGGGGGTAGACACTGTAGCAATGGCGGCAGGTCGGCATGATACACCCGAGCAATAATCTGCACTTCAAGCATGCGCTACTCGACGTAAAAATTCAGCAAGCACAAGCATTCCTTTCTGTGAGCCAATAGACTCGGGATGGAACTGAATTCCGTAGGTATTTCCATCTCTGATTTCCATGGGTAGAGAGCCAGTTTCATCACTTGCAGTGACTTCCAATTCGCCTGAGCCTGCCAATACTAGAGAGTTGTATCTTGTCATCTCGTAACGCCCTTCTTCCATTAGCCCGCTACCGTTTGAGATTATTGTTGAAGGTATTCCATGGACGGGACCATATGGACTTTCAATTAAATCCATTCCTCTTGACAATCCAATTGCTTGGTGCCCTAGACAGATTCCTAAAACTGGAAGTTCCAGTTTTGCAGCATGCATTGTAACTGGAGAAATTTCAGGTCTTCCGGGGCCAGGTCCGATAACAACAGCATCGTGGTCGAAGTCAACAATTTCACCGCGTCCGTCGATTACATCCACTTCGCATCCAAACATTTGCAAAGCATGGATGATGTTGTATGAGAATGAATCCAAGTTATCGATGAAAGCGACTCGCAGGTTGAATTTTTCTTCGATTTTGAACTTTTGTTGCTCTAGGTATAGGGGGTAGATGCCCAACTCTCCTTTTGTCATCGGCTTTGTATCGTTGCTTAACCAACCACAAGCCCTTCGCAAAGCAGCTGCTTTCCACACTGCCTCAGCAACCTCTGATTCAGGATTACTTTCGATTGTAATCCCTCCACCTGCTACAACAGTACCTTGCCAGCCTTCAGTGGTGAATCTCGCCTCAAGTGTTCTAATCATGATATTCCACGTCGAGTCGCCTGAATGAAGGTCAATCCAACCCATTGAACCGGTCCAAAATGACCTCGGTCTCTGTTCCAATTCGTCGATTGCGGCACAAACAACAGTCTTCGGACATCCGGTTATACTGCCTCCTGGAAACAGTGCTTGAAGGGCATCAATCCCATCCTTATCGTCCTCGAGCACTCCTCTTACTTGAGAGACTAAATGCTGGACGTTAGCATATGCTTCAACATCAAATCTTGATTGGTGTACACTGCCAGGTTTGGAAACAATGCCCAAGTCGTTGCGCTCAAGATCAACTAGCATTCTATGCTCTGCACGCTCTTTTTGGTCGTGAACTAGGTCTCTTCTCAATAGAGATTCTTGGTCAGGATCTGAACCTCTTGGCCTAGTTCCTTTGATTGGAGCAGTCATGACTTCTCCATCCTTTGTTTCTAGCAGTATTTCTGGAGAAGATGATGCTAGAGCCAAACCTAGGTCTGCAGCCTCAATGTATCCGCTAAATGGTGCGGGGTTATTGATTGACAATCTGTGGAATATGTTTGCAGGCTCTTCTGCTAAAGGCCCCTCCCATGCCCTTCCAAAATTCAGTTGATACAATTCTCCAGCCACAATTGAGTTCTTTATCCTCTTGACAATGTTAGCATGCTCTAAATCTGTGTGGGATGATTTTTCTCCATTTATTCGAACAGGATTAGGTAATTCAGGATAGACTACATCATCCTCAATCCACTCATCTACTAGCCATAAAATCGCTAGAATTTCTCCCTCCTTTGGAGGATATTGTAATGCGATAGGTTGAGTCCATTGGACTAAATCGTAAGATAGTGCGCCTGCCCACTTGGAGCCCTTTGGTGTATGTGGCTTTAGAGAGCGAAACATTTCATTCAAAGACTTAGCATGAATCAGATTCGTTGCCTTCCAAGCACCGTTTCTCAGTTCTTGCAAACTGGCGTGCATTGGAACCCGCGAATCTCGAAGTTTCGTCTCTCCATTAAGTGGTGAATGTCTCTCTGCCGCCTCGATTTTTGGTTGTGTAATTACAACTCTTTTTTTCATCCCAATAGCCATCATACTCTTTGTGGCAAGATGAGATTTAGGACCACCAGATAGGAGTAAGATTCTGTCCTCCCCTTCCGATTGGATTAATTTGTCAATCATCGCCAATCCTCTCCAAGTGCTTCAATGCAAACTTGTTGCAGGAATGAACTTCCGTCTCCAATGTCGACGTCATCAAGGACAGTGAGTCTAGCAGCGCCCATGCCGGTTCCTAGGAGTACAACCTCCTTTGCACGGGCCACTAACCTCTCATTTAGTCGCCCTTCACTAATCACAAAACCTGATTTCTCAATATGTGGTTTGACCACGTCAAATGTAACTGAATCAACACCACCGAATTCAGAACCACTAATCCAAACAACACCGTCTTCGTCAAGCACTATCGGCATGACTCTATCGCCATCTACGATGCAGTGTTCGTGTACTAGCAAAGCGACGTCTGCTCCTTTGCTGAATGCATCGGTTGTTATTTTCCTGTAAGCGTCCCAGTCGCCGTGTTTAGTGCCAGAAACCTTCCTTGTCCAACGAGGTGCGGGAGCTGTTACGCCTTCTGCCTCCATGTGAATATCTTGGTAGAATGGTTTGGTCGAAAACTGGGCACCATTTGAATCGACTTGTATTCGAACCAAACCATCTAGGCCTTCCGGTATTTCGAATTTTGGAATTTCAATTCCTAATTTCTCAGCGTGACGTGACAATCTAGCAAGGTGGTAATCCAGATGGAATAGGTGTCCATCTCTGGCCCGTACAGTTGTGAAAACCGCACTTTTTGGTCCCACCATCATGGCATCACAACAGGTCATCCAAGAAGGAAGTGTCTATTCCACCTTGCGGTTGTTGTTGTTGTACAGGTTGGGTTTGTTGCTCCCAACGCTGAGGCATAGCAGGCTGACTCGGCTGTTGTATTCTTTGGGCAGCTGCATAGATGTCATTTTGCTGAGCCGGTTGAATTGATGGTGGTGCTGCAACTGGTGTTGGAGCCTGTCCACCGAATGAACCCACATCGTCCCAACCAGAGCGTGCTTCAATACCCCAAGTAGCCTCTTGTAATTCCCATTCCTTGTTTCTTGCAGGCTTCTTGCCTCTTCCTCTAACCACTAGAAGCAACAGTAGAAGTGAAATTAGAATCATTCCTGCAATAATCATGTTATCAGTTGTGAGTAATTCTCCCAAATCTGTTGTAGAATCTTTACCGTCGTCACCATCTCCAGAGCCTCCATTTGAATCAACTGGGCCTATTCTCAATGATTCGATGACTTTTCTATTATTCACATCATCCTTGGCAGAAACTCCAACCCACCACGATGAGTCATTGGATAACTCAGGGAAGATTTCTGGAGTGATAAGGAAAGTATTGGAAACACTTGCATTGCCGACGTTTGTAGCATCTGCAACATTCTCAAATTCTGTATCCGAGATGTATACAACATATCTTCGAACGTTCGGATCTGTTGTGTGTTCCCATGAAACGAGAATTGAATCATCTACCCATTCGAGGTACACGCCTTCAATATCAGGGAGATAAGCCCCTACGTCTTCAATTCCATCATCGATTGCAATAGCTGTCGAAGTAACGAGATTGTCTCTGTACGCATTACCGGACCAATCTACAGGGACCACAGCAACAGTAACCGGTGTATTTGGAACAACCAATGTGTCAAACACTAGAATGTCGATTGTAAGCGGTAGTGTTGGAGATCTGTCGAGGGTTGCGACAGGAGATTTTACAGTTCCACTTTGGCCTACAGATGTGAAGGTAAATGCAGCCGCGTATACTTCGTAGTATGCAACGTCACTATCCTCAGACAAATCAAACTCTAGCATTACTGCAGTACCATCATCCCCTGCTCTGTCATAGAGGTTCAATCCAGATAATCTGTCAGGCGGTTTAGTATCTGCTAGATTGTCAATCGGTGTTGCAGTAGCAGTGTTTAGGTTATCAAGATGTACATTCCCTTTCACGTCGTGTACAGTTACAGCAACGTAAAGCGGAATATCAGGCATTATCTGTTGTGGGATTGAAGTTGCTAGATTATTTCCTCCGTAAAGAGCAGTATTCAATGTCAGTTCGATAGGACTCTTCTCGGTATCAATCCATTGTTTGTCCATGACTATGCATCCACAGATTCCAGGTTCAGTCCCTGCTCTTTCCCAAGTTTCAGTCAGATCATCCAGTGGATACTCAGACGCCCAAATCACATAGAAATCGAAGTCATCTACCTGAGATGGAGCCCATGAAATATCTATTGCAGTGCCGTCATCATCAGGATGGTCATAAGCGTTCAACTCGCTGATTCTTTCAGGCTCTGAAGGGCCGTTTAGATTGTTAACAAATGGAGTGACTTCTAGGACTGTTACGTCTCCTAAGTCTCCATTTAGCCACTTGTCAAATGCTACTGCGCCTATCCAGTATGCTTGGCCATCGATCAAGGAATCTTCACCAATTGAATCGATAATTGTCATGTTGGTTTCACAATCAGGTACGATTGCAACTTCCACCATATCAACTACATTAGTAGGGACGCTTTGTCCCAAGCCTATGCTTGCTGGGCCTTCAGCGGGCATCATGTAGACTGCAACGAAGGCACAGTCATCAGCAACAGAGTTTGTCCAACCAATTTGAACTCGACCACCGTCGTCATTTGGTACGTCTTCAGCCCAAACACCGGTCAATTTTGGAGGAGGAACGCCATCGTCTATCCCTCCGGTTGGAACAACCGGTCCGATAACTGTGGCATTGACTAGGTCTTCTTGTCCGGCCTCGTCTGCACACGTGAAAGCAAGCCAATGTGGCTTACCTGCTTCAAGGGTCATTACACTAGAATTACCAATTTGCGGAATGAATTCAGTGTGAACATCAAGCCCTAAAGCATCGGTGATTTCAGTTGTTGAAGCGTAAACGTTCGTTGTAGACAAGTCAAGCGCTTCACAACGTGCCCACTCAGCGAATACTTCACCATCAGCGCTAACCACTGTTGAACCCGAGGTTGCTGTTGCCCATTTCGGTGGAGTTGGTACTTCATCGCTAGGGCTTGCTGGACCGAACGGAGACGAAGGTGTTCCAAACCTTCCATCGTTGTATTCAACAACTACAACAGCCCAGTACTCTGTGCCGTCTTGGAGAGGTTGTCCGTTGATTGTGGAAACTTCTGTTTGCAGTCTAGAATGCAAACTCACTGTTGCATCTGGAGCACGAGGCTGGAGGTCAGCAGCAGTAGGCTGTGTTGCCCATGGGCCTTCGTTTAGGTAAACCGCATATCTTGCAAAGTCATCATCGTGTACTAATGTCCAATTTGCCATTAGTGTTTGACCACCATCATCAGGTCTGTCCCATAGAGATAAGCCCTGGACAGGGGTCTCTGTTCTGAACCAGTCATAGGTTAATTTCACCCACATACTACCATTAGATGGAGAGTTCAGACTTAGTGTTACAATTCTTGTTCCGTTGAGAAGAACACCATTGTCGACTGCATATTGTAAACTTGTGATAAATGTTGGATCGTTGGACAGATTAACCGTTGCGTTGTACTTCAATTCAACCAATTTAGCCCATGTTGCAGCACCGTCTACCGGTGATGAGAATGTCAGAGCTGATGTTTGGAGAGGGATTCCGTGAGGACCCGGAGTACCGTCGGTTGAGAGTGTAACAGGATTACTTGGGTCTACGATTGAAACTTGCATTCCTGGGTGGGTGAATTCTGTTATGTCTTGGAATTGCAACTCAAATCCGACCGATAGTGGGTCCGCTCTGCGCATCGAAGTAGGAGGAACTTCATCGCCGGTATTCAAATTCCACATCCTCAATCCGTCTGTAGTAGAGACTGTAACGAAGGAGTTGCTAACGACACTTCCGCCTGTTGACTCGATTGCCGAATAGCGCCCAATGATTTGTCCTCCATTGGTACCGGCTTGAATCACGGTAGCACCATTTTCGCCTACCGCAATCAGGTAGTTTCCATCAGACCGCATACTGTAAACAGGCCAGTCTTGCATACCGAAGACATTTGCTCCAGCGTTGAAATCACCAGTACTGCGAACCCAGTGAATTAGAGGTCCAACATCCGTAGCGATGTGGACTCCGTACAAATCCGCAGTAACAGCAGTTACAGTGTTGGAGGGCAATTGGTCGAATTGATGGAGTTCAGAAACCGACTGAGTACCTGGATTGAATTGTGTAATTCCCGGTCTGTCAGTCCCCCTTCCATCGTGGGAAATGAACAGACTATTCTGGGTAGTTGTGACTCCTGAAGAGTCGGTAGAAGTTGTAGTTGCTCCTACCAGTCCCCATGTCGAGGTTCCCATTAGCCCGTCAGTCTTACCGTAATTTGTAATCGACATAGCCGAAGGGTCATATTGCGAGATTCCGTTTGGCGTTGCCATCCAAATATCGCCATCAAATTCAATGATGTCTTCAACGAATGAAATTGGTAAGCCATCAAGAGCAGTCCATGCAGCCTCCCACTTATCACCTGTGGCGTTCCATCTTGCAACGCCATTATTTGTTGCAACGTATACAGTTTCAGCAGTAATTTGGCCAAATTGGGTTGTTTCAGTTACAGTAAGGAAGGAATTGATGTTATTCGAAGGCAAACCTGCAAGTAATCTACCTGCAGTGTAAGTATCGGTAGTAGTATTGAAAATTTGAATTCCTGCACTAGATGAACCTGAGCCTTGTAATCCTATGAATAAATCATCGCCAACTACTTTGAGGCCGTCTTGGAAATTATGAATTCCCGTCGGTAGAGGCTGCAGCGTTCCGTTTGTTGTATCCAATAAACGAAGTCCTCTGTTGTTGCTTGCAAGGTACAAGTCAGTGCCCACGAGTTCGATATCGGTAACTGCGGCGTTGGCAGGAATAGTCCAACCTTTTTGCCATTCGACTGAACCATTTGACAACTTGACACCCTGTAGGACTCCAGAACCAGTGTTTTGCCAAGATGCAGATGCGACCCAAACGTGAGTTTGATTGCCCGAAATCGAGGTTACTTGGCCGCTGACAAGGTTAGGCAATGCATGAATTACATTCTGTCCAGCTTGTCCAATAGTGTCCACGTGAGAGTATCCTGATGTGCCTCCAGCCTGTCCAATCAACCACTCTGTTCCAAACCAGTCAACAGATGATACAGGCGAACCAGTGGATCTAATTCCGGCAGTTCCGACGGTAGCACCGTTTGCAGAGAGTATAGCAAGACCGCCACCGATTACGTTGTCACCCTGAGTTCCGATGTCATAGCCAATCACTAGTTTGCCAGCGGCATAGGTCATTGCTCCCCACCAAACAGGGTCACTTGGGATATTGTGTGAGGATGAGGTTAGGCTAGTCAACCACTGGTCGTTAGTGTAATCGTATCTTGAAATGGGCTCCCCATTATCGTGGTAAGCGACGTACAGAATTTCATTTGCATCATCACACGCAACAGCAGCAGCGTTTCCATCATCAAGTCTAGTGGATGTAGTGAAAGCAGATTCAACTGTGCCAGAATCTAAATCGAAGCGAGCAACTCCTCCGTTGTTTGAAGTCATAGATACGTGGAATAATCCCCCACACATCTCCATTCCAATTGGATATCCGTTTGGTATTCCGTTGGAGCCCCCGTCCCAAGAAGTCCAAGTTCCAGAGGAATCCAAGTGGAGGATTTCACCGTCAATTCCCTGCCACCCTTGGTTTCTTGCAGTACCAACAACAAGGTCTGTGCCGTTGGTCCACAATTCGTAGACAATATCGTCTGCAGAGTTAGGCAAGCCGTTTCCTGCAGTCCATTCCGATAACCATTGTTCGGAGGATTCATCGAATCTAGCGACACCGTCCTCTGTAGCAAACAGCGTCTCGCCGTCATAGTCAACGATTTCTCTAATTGGGAATTCTAGGTCATCCCATTCGCCGAGTTTTGTTCCATTTGGATAAAAGGCCTCTAGTTTTTCTTCACCCCATGATATCCATTCGATACCGTTGGAAGAAATGTGAGAGGTAACTCTGTTTACTGCTCCACTAGGCAGCAATTCTGCCTGCCAAGAATCGGTTGTTAGATTGTACAGGGCGATTCCACCGCTTCCTTGTGTTTGCCACCATTGTCCACTTGCTACGGAAACGTAGAGTACATCCCCGATAATCTCCATACCGTATACATCGCCACCATTTTCATCTAACTGAGCTCCTGCATCGAGGATGGATTTGGTAGTGAAATTGACGATGTCAATTCTGTAAACACTGTCCGAAGTGTACTGCTGGTGATAGTATAGCGTATCGCCATATATCGCTAGGTCATATGGGTCTCCACTTCCAATATACAGACTTCCAGTCTTTTCGATATCGTATACCTCAGAACCTGTTGTGACGTTGATTAGTTGGAATCCATCTGCTCCCCCTATCCAAATTTGTCCTGGCCTAATATCGGCCACAAGTCCAGTCAGATCTCCGTTACCACCGTCTAGTACGTTACTTTCAGTCCAGGTAGGCAACCATTGATTGTTTGGTATGTCGTACCTTGCAACTCCGATTCCGTTAAGGCCGATGTATGCAATATCATCGATTACCTCGACAAGGGCATTGTCGGTGTCTTCTCCTGCTTCCCAAGTGTCGTAAACTGAAAGTGAGGATTTGTCGATTAATCCAACTCCGTTACTCGTTCCACCGAAAACCGTAGAGCCGTTAACTCCAACGGCAGAAACTCCCCAGTTTGGCATTCCATCCTGGGCGTTGACGCAGTCAACAAGGCCAAGGGTTGCAACCGAATATTGGCAAACACCTATGTTTGTTCCAGCATAAATTGAGCCTCCAGCAATTCCAGAATCTATTGCAAAATCAAAGAACTGAGATGGTTGAAGATTCCAAGTGCTCCCTCTTGGAAGCGCTGTTGCAGTATTCCCATCCCATCTGATGGCGCCGTTCGAAGTACCTATGATCATCGCAGAATTGCCAGGATAGGATTCTAAAGCGTACACTTGGTTTGTGGGCAAAACTTCAGTGGCCCCTGTGTTTGGAGAGTTTGGTTTTTGAGTAAGTGGAATCAAAATTTCACCTGTGGAAAGGTCTTTTCTTGCAACACCATAACCAGGCAATCCCATGTGCAATACTTGTGGGTTGGAGCCAAGAATTGCCACAGGTGCGAAGTCTACGTCATTTATTCCGGTTGAAACCCAAGCGCCAAGGAATGTTTGATTTGCGATTAGGTACCTGTTCAATCCGTTGAATTGAGTTCCAATGTAGGCAACGCCATTGTGGATTGCAACACCTGTGGGGCTGTCAGAATCCAAGTCAGTTGTTGCTTCATTTAGTGAAACAACAGTTCCTGCTACTGAGGTATTGAAGACGGAAGCACCGTCTTCGGGATGGATTGCTACTACCCAGTCTCCTTCTACGTCGAGACCTGCTACATCATCAGATTGTAATCCATCAGATGAATCCCAAGTGTCGATAACATTTCCAAATGAGTCGACTATGTGAATTCCACTACCCATAGTTCCGACCATTGCATTTGTTCCATCGTTCACAATTTGGGAGACCGTATCGCCCATGTCGATCGGCGAAAGCCATCTCGATTGGCTTAATGAGTATCTGTCAAGGTAGTTTTCACTTCCAACGTAAATCACACCGTTGAACTGCATTGCGTCTTCCATGTTACCCGAACTAGGGCTGCTTCCAATCACGAAGTCACCAGTGTAGAGTGGTGAATTTCCTGGTTCGAGCATTGCTAGGATTGCGCTACCATCTGTTACCATTACAGTATCGTTAGCAGGACTTCTAGGCCCGGAATTTGGCCATAGAACTATGTTGCGTGCATCGTTTATAAGACCCAAATCGCTGAGTGGAATGGAAGAAGAAAATGTACCAGAATTAGTGTTGTAGATGTGAACAGTATCCTGCGTGAGAATCTGAATTTCGTTATTGACGACAGTCAGACCTGGCACTTCGTCAGAGGACAACCAGTTTCCGCTATTCCAAGTTGCAAGCCAGAAATTGTTTGATAGGTCACGTCTAGCGATTCCAGCATCAAAAGACGAAATGAGAAGTTGGTTTCCAGCAACTGCGAAATCGCTGATAAAGTCTGAATGAAGATTATTCGCAGTTGACCATGACGATAGTGGAGACATCGATGATACGTCCCATCTTCCGACACCTCCGTCCAATAATGAAACGTAGATTATGCCATCATATTCGAAGACTTTCCACGGTGTACCAGCAGGCCAGTTGGTTGTGGAACTTGCTTGTTCTAGGGTCCAGCCTGTTCCTGCAGTGTTCAGTGTAAACACACCAGATTCACTGAATGCAAACAAGTCACCGTTAGTGCCTATGTGCGCTTTGCTCCAAGCGCCACCAGAAGGTTCGGCTGGCAAATCTGGGTTAAGGCTGGTATCTGTTAGGTTGATGGAATGCATGACACCTTTTGCAGTAGTAATCAGCATTCGGTTATTTGAGTCATCCATTACCAAATCTGTAATGTAATTTTCATCAGGGTTCTCGATTTCAAAGATGTCGATTGCATTAGGTGAAGATTGTGCATCAAATACGATTACAAATGTGCCAATGGCTGCATACATTCTTCCATCTAAAGGATGAATTTCGTAATCTTGGATGTATAACTCGACCGGCTCCAGAGACGTAAATGGGTCTGCTGGTGCCAACGCCTCCAGCACAAATTCAGTAATTTCGCTACCTGAAGGCATAGTCACAGTTGCACCTACGTCAGCATTTGGTCCAAGTCTTCCTTGGTGAGGATTGGCAGCATCGAAGCCGAAGTTCTGCCCCATCCAACCATTACCTCTCCAGTCAAACAGGACTTGCCCGGTATCGGGAGACAATAGCAAAGGCTGTTGTATGGTAACACCTTCTGTTCCATCAACCATAATTTCCATGGAAACATTGCCCAGAATCGCTCCGGGGGCGAACTCTAGAGTCCAATCAGTGCTAGCCTGTGTGCCGTTTGCAGGGTCTGCTCCTGTGGCGTTTAGCAAGACCCATCCGGTGTCTTCATCGCCACCCATTGGCCATATTACGCTATTTGGACCATCATGAGCACTGACGGTTGGCGAATATATGATTGGACCCAACGATGCCAAGATCATGATCAATACAAGATTGACAGCTTTTACGCTGGAATTAGCAGGGCCTACGGCCCTGTGGGACTCGGTCATGAGATACTATCCGAATTCAATGGTATATCAAGCGAATGCTCTGATGTTTTTCAAAAACGTCGGCCATATCAAGCCGCGTTAACGGAATTAAGTCATCAATAAGGCTTCAAGTGACATTCCCTCACACAAAGGTCAAACCCTTTCTCGTATCGTGGGATGATTGGAGAGATAACTTTGGATGAAAATTGGCGTGAACGCACAATGAAAAAAGAGGCTCTTGACTACCATGAGGCGTCTCCAAGAGGTAAGATCAAAGTTGTTCCAACAAAGCCACACTCCACTTCTCATGAACTATCCCTGGCATATTCTCCTGGTGTTGCATATCCCTGTCTTGAAATCGCCGAAAATCCAGATGATGCATACCGTTACACATCCAAGGGTAACCTAGTTGCAGTTATCTCAAATGGTACTGCGGTATTGGGTCTTGGTAACATAGGCGCTCTTGCATCAAAACCCGTAATGGAAGGCAAGGGTTTGCTATTGAAAACATTCGCTGATATCGATGTTTTTGACATACAGGTAGACACAGAAGACCCGGAAGAATTCATCAAAACAGTTTGCAATATTGCACCTACATTTGGCGGCATTAATCTAGAGGATATCAAAGCACCAGAGTGCTTTGAAATTGAGAAAAGAATTGCGGAGGCAACCGACATACCTGTTATGCATGATGACCAACATGGCACGGCAATTATCTCCGGCGCTGCATTACTCAATGCAGCAGAACTACAGGGCAAGGATTTGGCGAGTATCAAAGTCGTTGTCGCAGGAGCGGGCGCATCTGCGATTGCGTGCGCGAATCATTACGTTGCATTAGGTGTAAACAGGAGCAACATCACAATGTGTGATTCTAATGGAATCATGACCAAGAAAAGGTTAGAATCCGGCGAATTAAATGAATTCAAAGCACCGTTTGCTGTTGACCGTCCTGAAGGAGATTTAGCTGATGCGTTAGTGGATGCAGACGTTCTACTTGGCCTTTCCAGAGGCGGATTAGTTACAGGTGAAATGGTTGCAAAAATGGCTTCAAAACCAATCATTTTTGCGCTAGCAAATCCAACACCGGAGATTATGCCTCACGAGGTTACTGCAGTCCGCAGCGATGCAATAATTGCAACCGGGCGCTCTGATTATCCAAATCAAGTGAACAATGTTCTAGGTTTCCCATACATCTTCCGTGGAGCTCTAGATGTCCGTGCTAGAGATATCACTCAGGGTATGAAAATGGCTGCAACCAAGGCATTAGCAGACCTGGCTAAAGAACCGGTTCCTGATTACATCGCACACGCATACTCTGGGGAAGAGATGCAATATGGACCGGAGTACATTATTCCAAAACCATTCGACCGCAGAGTTCTGATTTGGGAAGCCGCAGACGTAGCAGAGGCGGCAGTTATGGAAGGAGTAGCTGCAATTAAGCCAGAGGATTTCAATAAACAAGCCTACAAGGAGTCCTTGGAAGCAAGACTCGGAATGTCTTACTCGGTAATGAGAGGGGTGTTCAATCAAGTAAAGGGCAAGAAGAAGAAAATCGTCTTCCCTGAAGGTGACCATGAGAAGGTCATTAGGGCCGCAGCACAGTGTATTGAGCAAGACATATGCCAACCCATTCTGCTTGGCAATGTTGAGAGTATCAAAGAGAAAATGGCCGATTTGAATATCGAATTTGAATGTGAAATCACAAACCCGCGATATGATGATCGCAGAATTGGAGATTATGATTTGAAACTGCTAGAAAATCGCAGCAGAAAAGGAATGACAATGGTTGACGCTCAAAGGCTGCTGAAAAGCAGACCGTACTTTGCAGCACAAATGGTAGAATCCGGTGATGCAGACGGTTTCCTTGGCGGAATTAGTAGAAATTACGCCGATGTATTGCGTCCATGTTTGGAAGTTATCGGTAGTGATGCTGACAGTCATTGTGCTATTGGTTGTTACATGATGGTAGTCAAGGGCAGATTGATTTTCCTCGGAGATGCAACTGTGAATGTCTATCCTGACAGCAAGACGCTTGCGGATATCGCAGTACAGACCGCGAAGGTTGCCAGAAGATTCGGACTTGACCCGAAGGTTGCAATGTTATCATTTTCTAATTTTGGAAGCAGTCGTGCTCAGCGGTCTGAGAGAATTGAAGAGGCTATTGAGGTGGCTCTACAGATGGACCCAACGCTGAATATTGATGGTCCAATGCAAGCAGACACAGCACTTGACATCGAAGTTCAATCAGAATATCCATTCATGTCATTCGACGGTCCTGCGAACGTGCTTATTTGCCCGAATTTAGCCTCTGCAAATATCGCTTACAAACTACTTGAGAAGTTAGGAGATGCTGAAATGACGGGTCCAATTCTTGACGGTTTGGATAAACCTGTACAACTTCTAGCAAGAGCGGATGGAGTACGACACATTGTGAACATGGCAGCAATTTGTGCGCTAGATGCAATAAGGCAGGAATCCTACTGGACTAGTCTTTGAGTTGGATGACATTTCCTTCATCGTCTAATCCCCATGTTGGCCTCTTTGGCCTCCAAAATGCTCCGGTTACAAAACCGGCACAGAGACCTCCGAACAGTAGGTTAGCCCAACCATCCACTGCATATGAGGAAAATCCTCTCAAAATGGGGATGGTGAAACTGGGAATGATACCAAGAATTGTTGTCCAGAATAATTCACTTCTGATGTTTGATGACAAGTTTGCATTATCAGGCACTCTAGGTATCTCACCTTCTCTCTTTGGAGAAACGACTAATCTGAAGCCTACTTTTGGTAATGGCCTGTCTCCAGGTGTTGCAACTTGAGCATAGATTCCCTCCTTAGTAGGATGTGCGGACTGTGAGACTCTATGTCCAGCCATTGGACCGATCATCTCTCCTAACCTTGGCCTACCATCGAGGCTTGCACCTCTGTGATTACCAGTCGCTTCATCCGCCAATAATTCTGTCCACCCACAGGGAAGGGAAATCAACCCCTCAGCCGCCTTCCATTCGGATTGAGTAGGCCTTCTAACCTCTTCATCGAAATGTTGTGAAACAATGTCAGAGATCCTCTTGACATCTTCGTTTGTTATCATTTCTTTGAGCTCTTCAGAATCGTTTTCTTCGCCTAGAATCTTGGAATATTGAGATTCGGTAATCGGTGATTCCATAATCATGAATGAGGGTAAATTTACTCGGTGTCTCGGTCTTTCACTGGCATATACCCAAGCACCTTTGTTGGTACCGAGATAGATATCAGTTGCTTTGATTTTCACAAAGCGAAGGCCAAACGGCCCATCGATAATCTCCATGCTTACACCTTCAGAGTTGCTTCGACTGCTTTGTACCAGTTCATACCAGCTTCATGGTCTTCAATTTGGGAGAATTGTGGATATGGTGAGATAGAGCGTACGTAACCAAATGCTGCTAGGTCAACTAGGTTCGGTGAATCCCCTCCAAAGAACGTTTTTCCACCGAATTCGTTTGTGAATTCACTCAGCAAATCATGCCATAATTTCTTCGGAGTTCTTCCATCTTTCTTGACACGCTTTCTTGCAATGATTCCCCACATGATCGGGAAACCTGCCCATGCGTACAATCGCTTAGAGATGAAACCAAATTTCTCTAATTTTGAAACACGGGTTGTGGTTTTGAGTGCAGACCCAAGACTTCCGTACAGAATCGGAATAGTTGCTTTAGACATGTGTAGATCTACCCATTCCATCCATTCGTCTCTTCTTGCTTCATCATCCGCAGCCCACAATTTCCCATCGTTGTGGGCAGCATCGATTTGCTTCATAATCGGTGTTGAATCAACATGAACTCCGCTTTTTGAATCAACCCATACGGGAACCTTTGTCCACTCGGGAGCACTAGGTAGAGTCTTCTTCTGCTTCATTGGATTGACTTGAACTCTCTCATGCGGTATGTCAAGGTGTTCTAGCAGACCTCGTACCTTCCAACAGAAGGGACAAGTGTACAACATGTGCAACTGCCCAACGTTCGTCATGAATCCGGCTGGTATGCCACCCCTTCATGATTCATCCGACTCTCTGACTCCCTCTGGTCTCCAGCCAGGTTTCCAGAAGTTGAGGTCGTCTAACCATCTCGAAAATTCGTCATCTGTGCAGTTCAGTAGCCTGTATGCACGCATGTTTAGCCCTTCGAGTAGTGAGTCTTCCATAACACCTTCACGGTTTGCATCACTCCATTCTCCAGCCATTTGCCGGATTTGCCTTCTCGCTTCCTCTGGGGCATCGAAATTTCTCTCACAGATTTCTTGCAAATCGGACAACCAGGACCTGGTGTCTCTCCTGATGACGTCAGGGATAGGCCGAGCCCGCTCCTTTTTCTTGAACGGCCACCAACCCATGCCTGCCCCTTGAGTTCAATGTCAATAGTCTTGGGGTCGACCTGCATGGGAAGAGCATGGGCCGAGTGATTGTTCATCTGCACGGGAGTCCTTCTAACGCCAAAATGAGTAGTCTGATTGATGATTACTCAAGCAGAATAAGATCAAAAGTAAAAATCGAAATTCATAATTCTAAACTTTCAGATGAAGAATATCTTGCAAAGTTACCAGCCTCAGTAATCGTTTTAGACGAAGGTGGAGAAGAAATGACGTCGATTGGATTTTCTAAGAAATTTGAAAACTGGATAATCTCCACTGAGGATGTGCATCTCGCAATCGGGCCGGCAGATGGCTTCCCCAAGGGACACGGGAAAAAATCAATTTCACTATCCAAGATGACTTTCCCACATGAACTTGCCACGGTTTTATTGATTGAACAATTGTACAGAGCGCATGAAATCTCACGAGGCAGTTCATATCACAAATCATGACAAAAGGTCAAGAATAGTACGCCTCACCCACCAAACATGGAGAATTGGTGGTTTCTTCTATTGGAGTTCGCAGTCGCGATTACTCTGATTCTAATGAGCGGCCGCCAACCGTTTCCCGGTCCTTCCAAGCGATACGGTGTTACTTTACTGATAATCGCATTATTACTACTGATTGGAGAGACAGGTCCTCGTCCCACAGACGTACAGGTTCATCTTTTTGTGATGTTAATCTACGGTTCTTTGGGTCTAGTGAGGGGAGTGCACAACATGCTGATATCTAGAGATGAGGTAATCGTTGCACCATTCGCAGGTGTACTATTTTCTGTTTCCGCAACTGCAATGATGGCAGAGCAATGGGAATCTCTTTCAGCATTCGAAGAGTATGCGGCTTTCGCAACAATTGTTGTTATTGGAGGCTGTCAAACATGGTTGGTATTCCGAGGACTGCTAATCGGACGCCTACCACTCGCTTGGTCTAAGGCAGGCCTTGTAGCTCTTGAAAGAGGACAAATTTCGGGCCCTCATGGTGCAGTGGAATGTTTCGAAAAGTCATGGGATTTGGAAGAAGAGCACCTCAATCCTATGGCTTGGTTGGCGCTACACCGGATTCACTCATTCATGGGGAATTCAGAGGAATCAGAACACTGGGCAAAGAGACTTGCAGAATCCGGTGGAGAAGACGCCGTAGCGAAAGAATGGATTGAAGCAATTGAAAATGGGCTATCAAAACTCTCTCCGGACTTGGAAGAAGAATGATATTTTCTGCAAATAAGGAATCTCTGAATCAAAACGGGGTTTCATTTAATAGGTTACATGCATATGTAACACTATGAGCAATGATGCCGAAAGAAGAGATTGGGCTGTCTCGACCATGTGCTGGTATGCAGTATTCATTTGGTTTGGAGCCTCTTTGTTCTCTCAAAGCCTGTACATGGCATTCAACGGTACGCCGTATGATGCGAACATGTTGCTGAATTCTGTCGGGCCATTTGCTTGGGTCGTGATTGGAATCGAGTTGCTTGTTTGGGGATTCTTGGCATTTGCGTTCGTTGGAAAATTCGTAAATCGCTTCAACGTTCCTACTCAAGAAATCGCTTCCCAGGAGAATGTTTCACCGCAGGCTTGAATAAGCCTCAGTTTGAGTGGGCCGTTCGTGCAGAACGAATGGAATCCTCCACCACTTGCTGGACAACCTATGTCAATTACTGAATTATTGGATGAGATGGCATTACTTGCTTTACCGGACGGATGTAAGGTTGTAACGATAGAAGAAGCAAGAGAACAGTTGCCAATGGCCGAGAAAGTGCTAATAGCGATGCAATGCTTGCAAGACCAAGCTCATGACCTCACAGAAGAGTTAGAGGTTTTAGTGGAACAATTACCTCCTCATCACGAGCATGTTGTCGAAGTTGCAGACCAATTAGGTAACCTCGTTAAAGAATGGCAATTCCTCGGTGATGCTCTCGAAGAAACAGGTGCTAGAATCGCAGGATTTGACCCCGGTTATCTAGAATGGCACGGCGTTGTTGACGGATATCTTGTCTTGTATTCCTGGTCTCAAGGCGAGGAGGATATTGAGTGGTGGCATCCTCTAGATACGGGAATTAACGGCCGCAGACCTCTTGTTGAAGCATGATGTCGGAGGGGCATGGTCCGAATCACCAAGGTTCACACCGGCGGCGGAGATGGAGGAGAAACTTCGCTAGTAGACGGTAGTAGAGTTTCAAAGAGCAATGCTCGTATAGAAATTGTAGGAACATGCGACGAAGTCAACGCTTTGATAGGCATGATTTTGATGGAAGTGAACCGGCTTCCAGACACCCATCCAGATGGTGGGGCTCGCATCACAGTAAGACGGGTAAAGGACGTCTGTACATCCGCTTTAGGCAGGATGCAGAGCGAGTTATTTGACTTAGGCGCAGAGTTAGCTTGCCCACCTGATCAGATTCCTGAATATATGCAACTTATCGATCAACAAGATTCTGACAGATTGTGTGAAGAGATGGATGCTTGGATTGAAGAACTAGACCCATTGGAGAGTTTCATTCTTCCAACAGGCTCTGGGCCAATCGCTGCAATGCATCTTGCCAGAACAGTAACAAGAAGACTTGAGAGGTCAATGGTTGCAATCAAGGAAGAGATGCGTCCTTTGTCACTTCAATACGTCAACAGATTGTCAGATTGGATATTCGTGCTAACTAGGTGGACCTCAGCAAGGCTTGGTGAAGATGAGACCTTGTGGACTCCAAAGGGGAAGAGAGAGGCTGGTACAGCAGATATGACTCGTCGCCAGAATGCCAACATTTAGGCAGGTTTTAGCAAATTAAACTTCAACAGCACTCTCGCTGAATAACCGCAAAACGATTACTCCTGCGATAATTAATCCGATACCTAGTATGCCGGCAAGGTCTATCTTCTGGTCATAGAGGAAGAAGGAGACTATGGTGATTGTAGCGACTCCAACCCCTGACCAAATTGCATATGCAACTCCTATGGAGATGGTATCAAGTGTAAGCGAAAGAAAGTAAAATGCTGCACAGTAACCGACTAAGACAATTATCGAGGGTATAGGTTTGGTGAATCCTTCGGTTGATTTTAGAGACGCAGTAGCGATTACCTCAGACATAATTGCTAAGAAAAGGTAGAACCAATCGTTCATGGGTTTACACCACAATTAACGGATTAGTTCTCTGTTTGATTGTAAGACCAAACCTTAGTGGTAATGATTGCCATCACCACGATTTTGGCAGCATCCCAAACCAAGAATGGTTCAACACCCCATTCGAAAGCTTGTGCGAAATCAACTGAATATGCTTCAGCAAGCCATAGTGTACCAATCAAATACACAGGGATCATTGCTGTAAACCAGCAAATAAGTTGAGCCTTGAAATCAGCTATGCCCGCAGTTCTTGAGCGGTCTAGTCCTTCAGCAACCAAAGCAGAGGCAAGTGGGAAAGCGAGCAGGTAGCCACCACTAGCGATTAATGCCCCTCCCGAAAATAGAGCATCTCCGCCTTCGGCAAACACGGGAGCACCAATCGCACCAGCAAGCAAGTAGACACAACCAGAAAGGAAAGCATCGTTCCTTCTCAGGTAAACTCCAGTTGCGAGTACTGCGAAGGTTTGGAAAGTGTAGGGAACAGGAGTCCACGGTACAGTAAACGCAATTTGAGCGCATAGAGCGGTTAAGGCTGCGAAGAATCCGATAGAAACCGACCGCTCCAAAATAGTAGAGTCTTCAGAGGATAGAGTTTGATGCCAAGTGTGTGGCTTTGACCATGCCATTTGGTTGAACATAACCCTTCTAAACCAAGTTAGCACTTAGATATTGACTAAGCGAATCTGACAGATAATTTGCAGTTAGAACATGGCCGCAAAGTATGCGATTACCATAAATCACGAGAGGTCGTTCCAGTACAACTCAACAGTTGATTGATTTTTGATACCGACCATTGTGTGTTTTATGTTGCCATCACTGTCGACAAAGAACATTGTAGGTATTCCTGCCACTTCAAGAGATTGTGCTAACTCAGGACCGTGAATGAATGGATGATACAGAGTTCTATCTAACTCTGATTCCATGTTATCTTTCCATGCTTGCATGTCTTCTTCACTTGGGTCTTTATTGAATATCAGGACTTGCCCTGAAGGAACGGTATCATCGAGTGCAGCTAATGCTGGCTTACAATGTGTACACCACGTTGCGGAGAAATATGCAACGAAGGGTTCTCCAACATACATGCTGCTCTCATGAAGGCCGTTTGCCTCATCTACTAGACTAAAAGAAGGAAATGGATCCACGTCGTCGTTGTCATTCGAAATACATCCGGATAAGGCAGAACAGAACATTAACAGCGTAAGGAATAGGCATTTTTTCATAATTATCACCTCATAGCGTCTCGTTTTACTTTCTTAGTTTGTAAACTAGAGTTAGTATTGTTATCTCAGCGAGTTTAGTTGTTATACCCAGGTAATCCTCTAACAAGTAATGCAAATCATGGTTTGATACAAAGTATCCAACAAGCATTGTAGCCGCATTAATGCATAGTGCAATTTGGAATAAATTTTCATTTGATTTAGCAAATTCCACAACTAATGGGGCGAATCCTAGACAAATTATTCCTATTCCACCGATCATGAAAATTACATCTTCCAATCCTAGCATAATGTGAACTGCACCAGTGTAAACCACAGCACTTAGCAGTACTTTTCTCGAAGTATTCGATTCCGATTCCCATAGCTTAGGAATAAGAAAGAAAGACACCGCAAACAATCCGAATGAAATTAGGGTTATCTGTAAATTGGACAAACCATCTGTTGGTTCTCCTCCATGGGCTGCAACATTCCCAAGAAACAATAATCCTGTGAAGACTGTAGCCAAGAGATATGTCTTTCTCACGGGTCTAGGGCTTACAAAATTGAATATAAATTGTTGTAAATTGAATAAACTCAATTCGCCAAGGAATTAGCAAAATGAACTGCTAGAATTCTAAAGCCTACCAATCGAATCCATGTGGTCCTTTGCTGCTGCTAAGACGCCCTTGCTTTCATCATGGGTTAGTTGAGACATTGCGCTATCCCACTCAAGCCATAGATGCTCTCTATGTTCATGACTTATGTCAACTGACATTGTTTCGGTTTCCGCAATATACCAGAAAACCTCTTTGTCGATTCTCTTTCCTTTATGTCGGAAGTTGTAAGCTGTTCTGTATTGGAAATCATCTATGAATACCGCATCTGAAATTCCCGTTTCTTCCTTCAGTTCTCTTGCTGCGGTAGCCCGCTTATCGGCGTCACTTTCCTCGACGTGTCCCTTTGGAAAATCCCAGTGCCCTTGTGGATACTGCAAGAGTAGAATAGAACCGAAGTTCACCAAAACCACCCCACAAGAGGTCTCCATGACTACAGGGCACAATCGCCTATTCATAGCCTCATCGCTTTTTTTCGACCCCACATCTTCAAGACATGGACTCTCTCGTCGGATGTCATGTCACCGTTGGAGGGGATTGTGAGAGTCGTCGCAGATTCTGATTTAGATGGCTTGATGGCTGCAGCCGTGCTAAAGGCTAGTAAGTCAGAAATCGAAGTTCATTTTGCACATCCAGCACTACTCAGGTCAGGTAATTTAGATCACCTTATTGATAGACAAACTGCGATTTGTGACTTACCATTTCACAAGGATTGTGGCCTATACTTAGACCATCATCTAACGAATAGACCGACGCATGAAGAAGAAGTTGAGTTCGAGAGTACTGGCGGAATTTGTCACTGGAGAGATACACCTTCAGCAGCAAGGGCTGCTTATGATTTGATGAAGGACGAATTAGACCTATCTCATCTGGAAGAAGTAATGCCGATTGTTGACGCATTGGATTCGGGAGGCATTTCTCTGCAAGAATTCATGGAGGATGGTCCGATAATTCGATTGTCAAGGTCACTATCTATGTCTGACCCTGAGCATATGCAGGAAGTAATGCAACAATTCGCTTCTGGAATGGAGTTGGAGGACATTCTAGAATCGCACAAATCTCGCCTTGACGCGCTCAAGGAAGAAAGGGAAATCATTGCCGAGATAGTTCGCAAGCGTACCAAAATAATCGATGGATTAGCGATTTGCGATTTGAGTGAGACAGGACATCGCAGTAATGGATATCTCGTAACTGCATTAGCCGGCAGTGATGCGATTGCTTGCTGTGTCATTCATGGATATATGGATGGTAGCATTGAGGATGTTAACCGTCCAGCATTAGGGGCATCATTCTATGCTAATTCATTCAGAGAAGAAGACAATCCATACGACTTGTCGATTCTAGCAACCCTTCTAGATGAAACTGGAGGAGGCCATGCAAACGCTTGTGGTTGTAGAATACAACCTTCAGACGGTTCAAACAGGAAGTTAACCCTGGGCGATAAGGAATCAAACCTAGAAAAATGGATTGAAAAATGGTCAAAGCGCGATTCGGAAATGAAGAGATAATTAATTTTCATCGGCGGGAACATCATCATTCGGTAATTTCCACTTTACGATAATCGCAGCAATAATCGCAACGCATGCAGCAACTATGCAAGCAGCGATCATGCCATCAAGGAATGCTTCCTTCGCACTCGCAATCAATTCTGCACCATCCATATTTCCGTCTGCGATCATTTGTTTACCGACATTTATTGCGGACGGGAACGAACTTTCAATCGTGTCTGAATTACCTAATGCGGAGTCAGGAATTTTGATAGAACTCTGATAAATTTGGTTTAGAACACTTCCACCAACAGCTATTCCTAGTGCTCCACCGACCTCTCTGCTTGCATCATTAGTTGCGCTTCCAACACCTGCTTTTGATTCGGGAACCGAATCCATTACAGCGGTTGTAGACGGTGCCATCGTTAGCCCCATTCCTCCTCCAATTAGCACAAAGGTCGCAGCAATATACCAATAATTAGTATCAATTTCAATCAAAGAAAACAACAGAAGGCCAACCGCAATGAGTAAAATTCCGGTTGAGATTACGTTTGCTCTACCAAACTTCTCAACCAACTTGTCACTGTTTGTTGCAGCCGGTAACAGCGCCACTGGTAGTGGAAGGGCTTTCAATGCAGCAGAAAAAGGAGACATTTCTCTAACTAACTGGAAATGTAGCATTTGCATGAATATGAATGATAACATTACGAACATCGTAAAAGAAATCGCAATTAATCCAATTGTGAATCTTTTCCCCCTAAAAAATTCCAAGGGTAAGAGTGGGTTTTCGATTTTATTCTCCCAATAGAGGAAGACAGACCCAGAAATTATAGCGATGAATAGCGACAATAATACCTCGGAACTTGTCCAGCCAAAGTTTGGACCTTCGATAATCGCATACAACAAGCATCCTAGAGAAACCACAGAGAGAATAGCCCCGATTATGTCTAGAGGCCTACCGGTTTGGTCCTTTGATTTGGGAATGATGAAAAACCCTAAAATTAGTGCTACAATGATGAATGGAACATTGATCAAGAAAACCATTTGCCAATCATAATTTTCTACGGCCCATCCTCCGACTAGAATTCCGATAGGACCTCCGATTCCAGCCATAGCTGCCCAGATTCCAATTGCTTTACCTCTCTCATTTTCAGGGAAAACCACCAGCACTACTGAAAGCGTTGAGGGCATAACTAAAGCGGCACCTAAACCCATACCTGCTCTAGCAAAAATAACCTGATTCGAAGTTTCAGCAAAAAACGCTGTCCATACAGAAAAAATTCCTATGATTACAAGACCAGAATGTAGGGTTCCCTTTCTCCCAAATCTGTCTCCAAGTGCTCCCATCAATAGCAATGTCCCTCCAAAAACAAGCACGTAGGAGTCCATAATCCACTGAAGCTCAGAATTATCAGCATTAAGATC
>JBMYVD010000020.1:0-23754 GCA_049606035.1 Candidatus Poseidoniaceae archaeon
GCATTTGCTCTGACTCTCTCTAATTCCTCTTTCTTCTTGATTTCTGCTTCAGAAGGAGCTTCTACTGCATCTTCTTCTTCTGCCTCATCTTCCGCTTCTTCAGTCGATTCTTCTTCAACTTCCTCAGCAGCCTCATCTTCAACTACTTCCTCTTCAGCGGCTTCTTCTTCAGTAGTTTCTTCTTCGTATGGTACGAATTCGATGCCTAGGGTGTTTCGAATGTTTAGTAGTGCGATGTCTAACTCTGGTAGGTTGATTCTACCATCAGAGTTGATGTCCATTACCTTGACCAATTCCTCGATGTCCCATGGTGGCAGGTCTGCGATGTCCGCTACACGTAGTGCATTAGCGAACTCGAACATGTCTATTTCACCGGAGTTGTCAACATCTGCCCAAGAGAAGAACTGTGCAGTTGTTGTGCCTCTTCCACACAGCCACTCAGTCAGTCTGACTAGGTCTTCATCGAAGGAAACTGGGAATTCGTCGACTTCGTCATTGTGAAGATCTGCGGACACTTCGATAACTGTGGAACCGATTGAGCCCTCTTCCTCGGATTCACCGATAATCAGTGCCGTGTCGATTCCAACTCCGCGACCGAACAATGCTCTGATTGTTGTTGTACCTTCAACCAAATTGTATGCAGAGATGTCGCTTGTGTTTGATGCTCCAGATGCCTGTACGTTTCCAAACAGTAGTGTCTTGACAACGCTGTTTCCTGCTAGAATGAAACCGATTACTACACCGTAGAATGCAAATGCTCCAGTCAGAGCGAATCCGGAAAGTGTGGATAAGTCTTCTACCTCAGCATCGATGAGTGACTTCTCAGTCCAGTCGCTCATCAAGAATAGAATTGTGGAAAGCAATCCACCTGCGATTACCATCCAAGTTGCTGCACCAGCAGAACCTGTCAATGATTTTCCTGATGCTAGTGGGTATGAGTGGAATAGTGCTGATAGTGCAAATAGTCCTCCAATCACGTATAGGAATGAGGAGTTTACTGTGTCTGCAACACCTGCAAGACTACCATCTCCGACCATGACGTTAAGTCCGGTAAAGTAACCGAGAAGTGCATAGATTGGAAGCAAAATTGCTGCTCCTGCAGCTGCAGTTGCACCTGGGCTGTCAACTACTGCACTCGCATTGCCCCTGATTGTTGCAAGCATGTTTGCGGATGCTGCCATGATTGGCATCAATCCAACAGTCACTAGAATCGCACCGATTGATTGAGCAAAATTGTCAGCGTGTGTTGATTCTGCAAGGAAGAAAGGCGGGATCGTTACGAATAGAAGAAGCATGGAAGCCTTTGTCATGCTTCCTGACCAAATCGGTTGTCCTGTAACGTGAGATAGAACGTGGTATCCAACACCGAACATTAGTGCCAATGGAACCCATCCGGAAGCCATTACACCAGCAACCCAAACGGTTCCTGTCCAGTCGAGTGACTCGCCAAGAGCATTTGCAAACCTGCTGAAAATTAGAACAAATAGTGCTAGGACTAGGAACCAAGATGGCACAGAAATTGGTGAGTTGCCTCTGCTTCCAAGAGTGATCAGTGAGTTGACTAGAAGGCTTAGAACAAGAAGTCCAGAGACCAATCCGTAAAGTGCTGCTTCACTTGTACCGTAAACAATCCAATCCCAGTGGTCTAGAACCGATAGAACAAGTCCGACTAGAACTTGAGCGGTCCATGCCATTGCGATCATCGAAGCATTTGCCTCACTTGCTAACTTTGCGCCTGTTGTGCGAGTGTGTGCTACCAAAGCGCCTCCGACTAGGATTGCAAATATGGCAGTAGACATTGCTACTTCGTTGAAGTAAGCAAGCGCACTTCCATCATCATATCCCCAACCGACGTTGGATAGGGAATCAAGTGCGGTTGGGTCGTAGTTGTGCCATGCGGCTAAGAAACCGCCTACACCTGCTAGGATTAACCAGAATACACCGGTTTGCATCCAAGTCTTAGCGCCGCTACCTTCCCTTTCTTGGAATAAGTCGGCTGCAGGGCCAGCTGCTTTGGTCAACAAAAACATACCAAATTGGCGCAATGGTACACTCATTCCGCCGAATCCCTTCTGAATGTAATAAGTGAATAGAAGGATTGTTGCAAGTAAGATTACAGATGTTGTGAATGCTTCTGACATTTGTATCCCACCTTCAGTCCGAAAGGACGCCTCCGACTAGATTTGCAATGATCATTCCACAACCAACTAGGATTCCGATGATATAGTACCAGATTCCTGAGCCACCTAGATTGTCCATGAATGGAATTATGTCGCCGATTACTGGAACTGTATCCCACCCGAAAATATTGCTGAATAAGGCGATTAGGCCAACAAGACCAACGCTCATCAAGACAAGAATTACACGAGATGCAGAGGGTTCTGCAACTCCTTCAGATACATCGGGCAGTATGGTGTTATTGGTCATATCATCACCTTGACCCCGTAGGGGTCATTTACGCCACCTATGATACGGTCATAAACATTCAGTAACAAATGTCATGGTGAGCGGAGATGCAATAGCGCATCTCCTCTGCGATTTTTACCCGAGCCAAGTGGAATCGGCATCTTCTGGTCCAATTCCACCTCAGTCTTCCAAACATCTTGGCAATCGCATGACAGACCATCCAAATCGTGAATATCTCCGCTAACCGAATACCTCTCTATCGCTGCTACAACTTCATCGTCGCATGAACCACAGTTGTGAGCACCACGGACTTTGCCTCCAGCGGTTGGATGGATGATTAATCGACTGACTTGGTCATCCGAACCATTTCCTGAATTGGTCGGATGGATATCGTAATGAACGTCTTTAATCAACTGAATAAGTGACCACAACCAGGGCGGACGGTATTCATTAGCACGGAACAGTCTGTCGATTACTGTGCCTTTTTGGATGTTCATAGGATTCACGCTTATTTCATCACTTCTTTCAGCGACATCTCTAATCCATTTTGCACCATGAGTCAAAGCATCTCCTTCACTCATGAATGGAGGTTTAAACATCAGATAGGTCTTGATTCTAAGACCGAATTTCTCTAGGTTTTCAACGGCTCTATCCCAACTTTTTGTGCTGAATCCCTTGTTGACGTGGAATCTCAAAACTTCGTCATCATAGGCTTCGAGACCGATTGCTACGGAGAATTTCGGATTTATCTTTGTAGCCCAAGCCAGTTTTTCCTCACTGAGTTGTTCTGTTCTACTTTCGACGACCAATTCTTTGCCCATCTCATGACAATCTTTCAGAACTCTCTCTTGGAAATCAAGTGGAATTTCCCTATCCTCTAGAAGACTTCCCGAGGTGTAGACTTTTACCATTCCCATCGTATCGAAATCATCGAATTTAGCCAATGATTTCTCCCATTGTGAATGTAGGTCTTCGTTTGTTACATCATCACGGGTGTCATTGAAGTAGCCGCAGAATGTACAACCACTCGACCACCACCAATGGCAACCTTTGGTTCTCAAAATGACGGTTAGTGCCGTAGTGGGCGTCCCATCAGCAAGCGTTTCAGGTGTGTAGTAGACCGTTGCAGGGTATCTTGCATCCCAGGAGTGCTTTCTTTCCTGAGCCCATGGAGTATTTGCTGGTGCTTTGACTAAATCGTGGATTTTGGCTGGCTTCTTGTCAGCATTTCCTACCATAGTCAACTTACCACTAGACATTTGCATTCCCCTGATCTCAATTAACTCGATTACATTAGCGAATTCGAGAAAAATTCAACAATTCTGGTTTCATATTCGCTAGTCTGTGTTAGCATGAGAGTTTGATGCTCGTCGCTTTCCATACCTCTTCCAACATCATAACGAATTACAGAATCATCGAACCAACATGTGATTCTACTTTCGTTGCCATGCTCTAATGCTTCGTTACACATTTTTTCTCCGTGGTGAACACGTACCCTTTTGTCTTGGTGCCCGTGAACAACATACATGTGTCTGTCCCCAATTTCTGTTGCTGCATCTATCGGGAAATGTTCTATTAAATTTTGATTTGCAATTATCTTGCCCGCAAAAATACCAGCTGGTCCCAAGAATGTTGGATATCCTTGAAATTCCAACTCTTCGACGACAATGTCCCCCATATCCGAGTAACCAGATTCTAACCAAACCGATTGGATTCTTTCATCTAATGTGAATGCGATTGCGGCAGTCCCTGCTCCCATTGAATTTCCATAAACTCCAATCTTGTCTGGATCTGCGTCTTGCTCTTCGACCAGCCAATCAAAAATCGCAATCACGTCCACCCATTCATCTTGTCCACCTGATACACGGTCATCGTCTATTGAAGACTCCCCATGATCCCTTAGATCGAAAACTACCACATTGAATCCTGCGTTCGCAAGCATTCCAGCTGGTAGCAAAATTGACCCATCTGCTTTGCAGCCCCTTATGCCATGTACGAACATAACCCAAGGCATCGATTCGTTTTGCTTTAGGTACCAAGCAGAGAGGTAGATATCTTCGCTTCCAACATCTATTGTTGCAGACTCGTAACCATCCCACCAGTAATTCGACAGCCCTGTCATGATCTCTGATGAGATATTTTCGGGGTTTTCTGATTCATTCAATGGTACCTCGTTTCTCAAAGGGGCGAATTGTTCAGGAGTGTTTTGATCGAAATTACCCCAGCAATCAGTGTTAGTAAACGCCACACCATTGTAGACTATTGAACCAGCCATGTAGTATCCAAAGGGCAGCAATGCAAATAGCATTACAAAAAAAGGCATCAATTCTTTTTTGACTCCCATCAAATCCCTCTGTACAAAATTGTTGAACCCGCTTTTACAAACTCACCTTTCGGATGGTCCTTGTTACCGTCTTCAGCGCTGATTACGTTTGGTGTGAACTTTGACGCAGGTACTCGAACATCAACTCTGCTTCCTAGCCTAATCATTCCAAACCTTTCTCCACGTCTGAGTTCATCTCCTTCACCAGTCCATGGGATAATTGTGCGAGCAAGTGCACCTGAAATTTGCATGACTTCAACGATCAAGCCATCCTCTCTCTCAAACAGAGTTCTAACCCTCTCATTGTATTCGCTTTCTTTGCGGAATGCTGGCAGGAAAGGACCTCTTTTTCGACCTTTTCCAGTTCGGTGTTCCATTCTGATGATCTTTCCAGCGATTGGTGAACGATTTACGTGGACATCAAGAGGAGACATGAAAACTGCAATTCTCCATACATCGGTATCCGATTCCTCACCCTCGGGTACAGCCTCAAATCTTTGTTCGGTAGAGAAGGAGAGTGGATTCTCACATGGTTCTGGATGCCAAGTTCCTGTGTGTTCGTCTTCCTCAGCGTCCGCCATTTCTTCTTTGGAAGGCCTTCTTCCAGTCGCCCTCTCTCTCTTTGCAAACATTACGTGTCCATCAGCAGGGGATACAATGACTCCCTCATCTCTAGGAATTGGCCGGTCGGGGTCTCTCCAAAAATTAGCAAAGAATGCTGCAAGCATCAACATCAGCACTCCAAATCCCGGTGCTAATCCATAAAGTGGGTCAACAAACCAACCAACTAGAATAAATCCAGTTCCCATAAGGGTGGGAGTGATTACTGGCAGAAATCCGCCTCTGGCTAGGAAAGCCAACTAACTCACCTACTGAGAATTTTCTGAGTCGCCGGAATTTCTCCAAACGACTCCAGGCTCTTTGTCTTCACTTTCTGTGGATTCTTCGGCAGGTGCCTCTTCGGCTGCTGCTTCCTCAGCAGGCGCTTCTTCTGCAGGTGCGTCCTTTGCTACAAAGTCTGCAGCTGCAGCACCTAATTCTGAACCCTTGAGATACTTGTTTCCATCCATATCGTATGACTTAGCAAACTCGATGAATGCGTCTCTGTCGGTAATTCCGTTCTTTTGCATGACGCCAAGAAGGACTTGTTCTGACCAATTCCATTCCTCTTCTCCGGTTTCCTCTGCCGCTGCTTCTTCGGTTGCTTCAGCAGCAGATTCGGATTCGGTGGATTCGATTTCTGTTGCTTCTTCCATGGTCATTTCAGCAGCACGTGCTTCGACCATTTCTTCCATCCTTTCTGCGATTGCTCTGCCCATGTGCTGAGATTGTCTCTCTGCTTCAGCAGCCGCCTCAATCATCTCATATCGGCGCTTGATTGCTTTGTTTAGGTCCTCGAATAGAGACATGTGAGCCATGTACCATTCGTCTCTGGTGTTTAGTTCAACAACCGCTAGACGTAGGTCATTATCCAATTCTTCAGCGATGGAGAATACCTTTCCAAGACGGTCCTTTTCACGAGTGAATTTCTCTTCCATCTTCTGAAGTTCCGGCTCCAAGTGTTCAACCTGCTTGCTGGATTTGCTAGCTTTCATTTCCAAGTCTCTGATTCTAGCGTCTTTTTCAGTCAATAGAGCTTCTAGACTCTCTTTTTCGATTTCACGCTCTACGATTTCTTTCTCAAGAACTTCGACTTCAGCCTTGGTATCTCTCAACTCGGCTTCTTGCTGTTCGTATGCAGCATACAACTTGAGTAAACGGTCTGTTTCTTCCTCAAGTTTCTCTGTGAGTTCTTTGATTTGAGTTTCTGGAGTGATGGTTCCTGCATCGGACATTTCTCTCACCTAAGGCTACGCCTTATTCTGTACCCACATTGGTCCTACATATCAAGCCGACGCTTGATAGTGGCACCATATCACGTTCTATCAATCATTGAATTACATCGGTAGCCGCAACTAATTCCCTTGCTATGCTAACCTCTCCCATGGAGTGGCCTGCGTCTGCAACCATTACCAGATTGCTGTTGGGAATTGCCTTGTGCAATTCCCACGCACTTCGAGGAGGACAAACCATGTCATAGCGCCCCTGTACAATCGTTGTTGGGATGTGCTGAATCTTGTCTGCATTATTGAGAATGTACGCCTCTTCAACAAATATTGCGTTGATGAAATAGTGACATTCGATTCTCGCAAATGCTACTGCGAAGTCCAAATCCTCCGCTTTGTCGAGATACTCAGGGTCAGGGAACAACCTGCTTGTAGCCATTTCCCAACGGGTCCATTCCCTTGCAGCACCTCTTCTAACCTCGACATCATCGCTGGTTAGCCTTGCATAATACGCTTTGATTAGATCGCCCTGTTCTTCGTGCGGGATGTGGTCGCGATATGGTTCAAAAGCGTCTGGGAATACGTGACTAGCTCCATCTTGGTAAAACCAGTGCAACTCACTTTTTCGACACATGAAAATCCCTCTAAGAGTCAAAGTAAGAACTCGGGAAGGGTGATTTTGGGCATAAATTAACGACAAAGTTGAGCCCCAAGACCCTCCAAAAACGTGCCACTTTTCTATTCCAAAATGTTCTCTCAACTTCTCTAAATCTGAGACTGAAGCATGTGTGTTGTTGTCCTCCAACTCTGCATAAGGTGTGGATTGTCCACACCCACGCTGGTCAAATTGGATGATATCGAACTTCGTCGGGTCGAAATATCTGCGGTATGATGGCTGACTTCCTCCACCAGGTCCGCCATGAATAACGATAACTGGAATTCCATCCGGATTGCCGCTACGTTCCCATGCAATGGTGTGAAGGTTTGAGACCTCGAGGAATCCAGTACTGTATGCCTCAATTTTGGGATAAAGAACTTCGTCAATTGTTTGTGTAGTGATTTGCATATATTGCGCACAAATACTCAGAACATGTTCCTTTCGATGAATCCGTACGATTTATTGACGGGCTCCAACTCGCAAAATTCATGGAGAAAAAAGCAGCAGTCGACGTCTTCTCTCAATGGGCGCTGATTGGGAAGGATGAAGGTATGGAAAGAGGACATGCTGCTTCGGTCCAAGCGATGCTAGAGTTGGCGATTCCAAAATTGAATGACGGTTTTTCAGCTATTGACCTAGGTTGTGGCAATGGTTGGGTAACCCGAATGCTAAGTGAACTAGGGGCAGGCCATAGCGAAGGTGTCGACGGTTCGAATGAAATGATCAACAAAGCGACATCAAAGGATTCGAATCACAAATACTCCCAAGGACTGCTTCCTGATTGGAGCCCCGGCAGAAGGTTTGACCTAGTACATACTATGGAATTCTTGTATTATCTCGATGACCCTGCTGGTATGATTTCGATTATTCACGACGAGTGGTTAGAAGAAAACGGCATACTAGTCGCAGGCGTAGACCATTATTTGGAACATGAAGAATCGCTCACTTGGCCAGAACATGTTGGAGTTCACATGACAACATTATCTATCGATGATTGGAAAACTGCAATGGTTAATGCTGGATTCAAAGATGTTGAAATTCACCAAGTTGCGGGAAGAGAGAATTTCCCCGGAACTCTAGTCATGATGGGCCGAGCTTCTCGCCAATAGGGCCGCATAGCTTGATTGTGCCAGTATAGAACGGACACTTTTCGCAAGTGGATTTTTGTTCAACAGGAAGTCTCTTTGGTGCTTCTTTCCCTTCATCTGCAACCGACACTTCTCCCGACCATTGAATTAGGGAATCCAAATCTCGTTTTGCTAATTCGAATTCTTCGTCACGCATCCTAATCATTCTTCCAGATGCTGAAACTTGAATTGCGGGTGGCAGGATCTTCCTTCTCTGTTCTACTGGCTTTGACATCTCTCCAACCTCTAGCGCAATGCTGTAAAGCGTCAATTGTAATCTGTGTTCTCGGAGAATATCTTCCTCTGCTTCGGTAGTCGGATATGGAGAGTTCTCATCCAAGGTAATTTGCAAATCATTTCCTTCTAATGGGTTTGAAGGATTAAACCCGTAAAGACACTGCTTTGTCTTAGCATCCACAACCTGAAGCCATCCTTGGCCTTCATTATCTCTCAGCGCTAACACTAAGTCTGCCCTACCATTGAAAATAGATTTTATCGCTTCAATTTCTGATGTAACAAACTCTCCGCGAGGACTCCAAGAAGTTCTTTGTAGGCCCTTTGGTTTGTGTTCAAGAGATAGGTAAAACGGTAACTCTGTCCTCAACCCTTCCACTACAAATCCGTCATACTTTTCACCAGAAACTAGCCTTCCAAGCGAACCGTTTCTTGCTAATTTCCCTAAGTGCAGTAGTCGTAATTTAGTTCTTTCAAGAACATCTTCTTCTGAAATAGTAGATTGAGCCATTACTTCTTCTATGGTCTTGGAATCTGTCAAATTATCACTTTGTGACTCTGTCCACTTGGCATCGAGGTCTGTAATTGAAGAACCAGGATTGGCTAAACCGATCTCTAATAGCCTGTGGAATAGGGAACCAAATTCTGCTGCACTTGGCCATCGTCCTTCATCGAATTCTTCGGCGATTAAGTCGAACCGCTCTGCGCTCCAATTCATTTTGTTAGTTAACCAATGACGCCTTCTACAGGACCAAGCGGCGTCTAATCCATGTGATGTCATCGGAACCGAGCAAGTGATTTTTCGCACTACTCTAGAATCTTCGATTCCGACTGGGTTCTTTGCCAAGTCTAACCTTTCCCTCCAAGATTCTGCCAAAGCGGTGTTTTCGCTTTGCTCAAAACAATCTGGATGATGGAATATGGAAATTCCCTCAACACAATCATCTCCAAGATAGGATTGCCCAATTAATTCACCTGGATTTAGTGCAATTGTATTTCCTTCTTGGTCTAGACCACCTTGCGACCAAACACATCCCTCATTTCCTGAACTAATGCTGGCGTAAGCTAGTCCATCTAGGAACATGTAACCCATGTTTTGACGACCTTTACCTCGTTTGAAACTAATTTTCTCATTTTCATCAACTATAGCACCCTCGCTTGGAGTGCCTGCGATAATCAAACGGTCTCTAGCTCTGGTCAAAGCGACATAGAATTGCCTTCTTCTCTCCGCTCTCTGTTGTCCATCGTCGAATAAATGGGCAACAGTCCACAGACCGCTTTTTGGCTTACTAATACCACGCCATGGATGTATTCTACCTGCAATAATGTCGGGTGTTACTAGGACGTTATCCGATGATGAGAATGATGAGTCTCTTGTTCCAGTAGCAAATATGTCATAGGCAACAACTACTGGTGCTTCAAGACCCTTAGAGCCGTGAATAGTCATGATTTGAACTGCGCCTCCAGTACCCGATGAACTGCTTTTTGGCCCATCTTTTTCCAAGTTGCTCAGTTCCCTAAGTTGATTGAAAATCAATGCTGCATCCCCGCCGCAACTTTCTGAAATCCTATCATACATGGAAATCCAATTTTCTATATCTTGTCTATCTCCCTCTCTGGGGAATGCATACAACAAATCGGAGTGGTCTATTGCTACCTCTATCGCTTTCCTAACTTTACCATTCTCGACGAAATAATTCAACCTGTCAAAAAGGGATTTTACTTCATCAGTTGGTGCATATTTTGCTAGATTGCTGAGATGGTTTCCATCATTTGTCTGGAAATATGCTATGACTTCTGAATCGTTCATTCCTACGATTGCTGAACGGGTTACTGCTAACGCTGCAGTCTTGTTATACGGAGAAGTCAATAGCCACAGAAGTGACATCAATGTTTGAATCGCTGGCCTGAACATGAGCATACCTTGCTTACCTGCAATTGCTGGAACACCGTGTTCATCTAGTGCTTTGACCAGAAGAGGAACCCTTGCATGAGATGCTACTAGAATCATGATGTCTTCTGGGCGGTAGATTTTATCCTCGCTTACATCGACCCATGATTTGTCATTCGAATTGTATATTCGTGCTGGTTTACCGCCAACAAGAGCTGCAATTCTCTTTGCGAGTAAGTTTGCAGTGAGTTCTCTATCTTCAGAACCATCAAACTGGAATGGGTCGATACCTGTGCCCATTTCGAGCGGCCTAGGGCCAACTCCGGTTCTCGCAGGAAGTACCCACTCCAATTTTGCAACCCGTTCAGAATTTCTCGCTGGGTTCAAATCTTGAGAAACGGCGTGCCATGGCCCTGGTAGTAAGTGATGTCTTTCTGAAAATGTATCTTGGAAAATAACGTTCATTGTGTTCATCAATTTAGGTAAAGTCCTGTGATTGGTCGACATTTCAATGTGACCTTCTCTACGTCGAATTAAGGATTCGGGAGATACGTTTTCTCCATCATCGCCTTCTAAGAATGGTATCCACTCCCTTCTTTCTTGACCCTTATTCTTGATTTCAGTTCCTATTTTGAATGATGTCGACTTTACCACTCTTGGGTCTTTTGCAAAGTCTGGCCTTCTCAACGAATCGGTGCGATTCTCCATCGCTGATTCTTCTCTGTTCATTTCCCTAATTGCAGCAACTGCCCTACGCATTACAGTAACTTCTGCCTGCCTGAATCGATAGATCGACTGCTTCATATCGCCGACAATGCAGATTGTCGGGTCCCATTCAGAGGCGGGTGGTGCAGGTTCACCTTCTTCCAATCTCCTTCTACCCCACAGCCTTGCCAAGAGTCTGAAATGCTGAGGGTTAGTATCTTGGTACTCGTCTATGATAAATGCTCGATATTGTCTTCTCAAATCTCTGAGAATTCCTATTCTTCGCATCAAATCTTTGTGGACATCTTCGTTGCTCTGACTTGCGCTTATTGCACGGAATAAATGACCGTCTTGCCATGGTTTATCCCCTAAAGAATCCAAAGCGTCAACTACAGACCTTGGATACCAATCTCTGCATACAGAAGGGCATCGTGTTAGGAGTAAATCCTCAGCTAATCGATGCATATCATCGTGATCTCTAACTCCTTCCTGAGATTTCAGTCTAGACAAAATCTCGCCTACCCCCGTGTTCACAATAAACAAATCACGAACGACTTGAAGTTCTAATTCAGTGGTTAATCTCATTTCTAGTGAAGGCGGGGTTTGAGGTAAATCAATTCCCAATCTAGGTGGATATGCTGTTTGGCCAGGTACCGGTTCAGGGTCAGAAATCTTAGGATTCAATAAGTGAGATGATTGACCTAGAATCCTAATCAGTAAACCTACTGGGGTATGGAGCATGTTTCTAATCGAATCTGCGTAGGATTCTGCATTCGCTGATATCATGTCTTTAACCGAATTTTGAAGGGGGCAATTCCCCTTTGTCATGATGCCTGCAGGCCATCCGTTACCTTTCGGCGGCCTTGCTCTGTAAAGCGATTTACAGTTGATGTCTTTGAGATTGGAGGCCGTTGTAATGGCGTGAGATACCAACCAAATCCACTGTAATTTCTCAATTTGTTCTTCGGGTCCTAATGTGCTCAAGAACTGAACATAACGGAACCGAGTCATCCCAACTGGTTCATCTGCCCCGGTTACAAACGCAGCGCTAGCATCGAGCCAAGCATCTACCCAACCCAAAACATTCACCCTGAATGATTGATACCAATCGTCGATGAAATCTGCTACCGGTTGCAAAAATAATTGGTCTAATGATTCGGCCTGAAGACTACCATCAGCGCCTAGTTGTAGTTTTCTCGCTGCTTCTTCAACGAACAGAGACCGCTTCAGCATCCCTTTGACGACCTTTGCAGATGAATCCTGGCCACCGAGTAATACCGACAACCTATCTCGTGATTCGAGGAATGCTTCAATGTCACCAGACATTCCTACCTCTTTACCTTCTAGCCCTCTCTGCAGCCTCCATGCTGTCCTAATTGCTTCATCTCTTAGGAATACTGCACCATCTTCCTCTAACTGCTCACTGGTGGGGTCCTCACAAACCAATCCCATCCAAGGAGATACAATCGAAGACAGGAACGAGTCTATCGTTGAAATCGGAGCGTCGTCGACCAGCGATAGTAGCATCGCTACATCGCCCTGTTTTGTCAACCTATTTTCCTTTTCTGAATCTAAATTTGCAATCAATCTTCTAATGCGTCCCTTCAATTCCGCTGCTGCTTTTTTCGTGAACGTAATAGCAACAGTTTCTGTGGGCAACAGTCCTTGCCAATCCTGTAGGTCAGTTCTTTCCTTAGACGGTACTCTAATTGCCCCCATTCCCTTCAGTGGAATTCTTGGCGCCGAGGGTAAAATCCGAGTCGCTCTTTGTTCGGCAGAAAGAAGATGCTGAAGATATCTGCTTGCCATGACCGTGGTCTTTCCAGTACCCGCTCCTGCGTCTATGGCAATATGCCGATTGATGTCCAAACCAAGACTCTGTGAGACATTGAATTCAACCATCACCAACCACCTCTTTGAGCGCTTGGACAGGCGTCACTAATTGGACAATATTTGCACATTCGTGACGGTTCAGGATGGATGTTGCCGGATTTTGCACTGTTGATTACACGGATCGCTGTAGTGATTCTTTCTCTCATCCAAGCTCTAAATGGGTTTGATTTTTCATCCTTTGAGTCCCCTGGCATTCTGTAATGTCCATGTGTGTCCCCACCTACAATTCCAACGTTTAATTGGGTGCACAAGTCTAAGAATTCCGGGTCGATTTCAACATAATGCTGGGTTTGGTTACCAACCTGAGTTGCACCTACGCCAATCACTCTATCTCCGGGATTTGCAACCTCCCACGCTCTTGAGTATAGGGCCAATTGCAGTTCATTGAAAATTCCCTTCAAATGCCTTTCATTGTCGCCATTGTCTTTTGTTCCATCGATTGATTTGATATCTCTCAGAATAATCAATCGCTTGGATTTTGGAGGACTATCCAAGTCGAAGTCTAATGGAACAATTTCCTGAGTTTCTGATTCTTCAATGCTAATGTTGACCAATTGGTCAACCCTATCAATACGGCCTCGAAGTAGGAATGAATCTTCAGATGATTCTGGCAATTCTATTCTTACATGCTTTCCATCTTCACCTGAAAGTTCCCACTCCGTTGCGATTGGTGCTACGTTGGTTAGGGCGAAATCACTCTCAATCATTCGCCCGATTCTTCCGCCTATTGGAATCGGCGAAGCATGTTCTAGCCACTCCTTCCACTGAATTGGACTGACTCCAACCAAATCTCTACAACGGTGCGCAGAAATACCGTCTTCTCTTCTCATCCATGTTGCATTTTCCGCTAGAGTCTCCAAAGCGATTTGCCAAGCATTTTCCACACTACCCAAACCGCCTGCAAAGAGTGGAGAAGGAGTGGAGGCGACACCATTCTCATCTAGCCCATGGGCTCGAAGAATTGCTTCTTCCACAACGTGGACAATGTTTCCACGAGTTGATGCTGCCAAATCTTCCTCCATTTGGTCGCTATCGCCGAGATACATGTGTTTCTCAAACCATGCTCTGCGAGGACATTCAAGCCAGGATTGGAGTCTTCCTTGTGACCAAACCTTTGGCAGATTGAGCTTTATCGTACTTCGTCCAGTGATTTCATCTAATTCTTTCAAGGTAGTAGATGGAGGTTGAATTGGCCTAGGGTCGATTGGAATTCCCAGGCCTTTTTTTGCCATTATTCCCAAGTGAGGCCACACTTCAGATTCCCTTGCATTAGCGGGCTTTGTTTTGGTTGGGAGTAATTTCATGTCGGAGGATAATATTCTCTGAGATGCACTGTCGAAAGGATGAATCTGCCCAATTCCTAAATCGTCACCAGTTCTTCTTCTTGACAATTGATCGCTCAGCAATTCGGTTTCAGCAGCAACTATGAGTCCATTTGGATTGAGAGGCCGTAGTTTTGGGTTACGAGATTCTACTGATGCTAAACCTGAACGTTGTATTTCGTCACGGCTTAGGAAACCACTTCTGTGAGTTCTAACTACGGATTTTTCGATTTCCATCGATGCCACTCTGTAGACTAATTTTGATTGGTTGCGAACAATCTTCCATTCCCAGGACCTATCGACTGTTTCAGGATTCCAGATACTTGAGTCGAGATAACTAGGTGCTTCATTTAGGCATTTGAGGCCGTCATCTCTAGATACTTCATTGAACCACTCATCCAATGGACCAGTCAATTCAATACCCTCTTCTATACTGGAATCAATGATTAGGATTTTTTGTGAACAATTTAGGAAATGTCTGAGTTGGTGTCTCGCCACTCTTAGTGGTTCGTCAGGCCTATGTAGGCCTATTTTCATTCTAGTGCCTTCATCCAACCAAGGCACCTGCGGATTCTTCATCGACCATGACTCCGCGTCGATATCGCAGAGGATAAGATACTCTGCATGAATCCCATATGCTTGGGAAGGTGAGAGAATTTTGATTCCGTTATCGCTAGAGGTGTTGCCTTTTATCTTATCATGCGAAGTAACTAAATCCAAAATTTCAATGAAATCTTCAGATTCCAATTCAATATTTTCTTCTTTTAGTCTGTTTATTGAAGCAGTGAAATTCTGCAATCCAGGTAAAGTGTTTGAAAACAATTCGTCACGTGATGCAAGGGTTGCCCAGTCTATCTGATTCAAACAAGAATTAATCCAACCTACCACGTCTTTTGTCTGGTTTGGAAGAGGAAGTTGTTCTCCTGTTGAACAGCCGATTAATTCTCTACTCACGTCGGATTTATCATATCCTGGCAATGTTGGGTAAAGCCAATTCGAAATGCATGATATCCACCATTGGCATTCCTCTAGTTTCTGTTCTCTTTGCTTTATGTTTACGCCAGCCCTTGGCCTTGCAGTTTTCAAAGTGGATTGCCATCTTCTCAACGCTCCTCTTCCACCGAGTAGATGGAATCCCCTCGCTATCTCTGACAGTATCTCAGGATGTAATCTCGGTTTCCAATCTTGATGGACCGGGTGTTGCAAATCTAGTATTTCCCAAGCCATTGGCAATTCAATTTGATTCCATAACTGTGTTAGTTTGTTTAGAGACCATGCCTCTTCTCCTCTGGATATATTGGCGATAGAGAGTATTCTTGCTACACCACTCGTATCTCTAACCTTCACCGATTCTTCTTTTGAATGGTATCCTATTGAATGTAAATAAGGACTCAAGCGAGCATTCAGACTCTCCACGTCCCCTGTTACAACAACAATATCTCCTTCGATTTGACTAAGGATATTCGCCAATGCCAAATGAGTATGGCTATTGGATTCACACATCACGTGATTGATTACTCTGTTTCGTTTTTCAGAGACGGGCGATGACCATCCCGGCGGAATGGTTGGCGCCCAAACTTCATGAGACGGGACCCATTTTGGTAAAGCATCATTTCTCCTTGTAGGTGAGATATCCTCGATATATTCACCATGGAAACCGAGCCTGTGTGAACCAGGGTTGACCAATTGATGAACGGGTTTTAATCTCGAAATTTCTCTAATTATTTCTATCTCAACCTCTGAAATATTGGAAGGGTGGTCCAACATTATGATGCCTTCAACATCAGATATTGTGAACGGTATTTTTTCGGTTTCTTTCAGAGCTTTCCAAACCGTTCGTTTCAGACGTAGTGGATGAGTTACTTGCAGTTCCGACTCCATCGCTTGGAGGACCCTATCACAGATTCTTGCCCCGGGGTCTTCCTCCCAGTCCCACGGTCTCATGAGTTTGGTCAACTCCTTGTAAAGCGATAGTAATCTCTTTGTTCTTGAGCGAGACCACTTGTGTTTAGGATTAGAAAGAAGGCCAGAAAAAGTATCTCCAGATGCTTCTACACTCAAAGCGCGATGGGTTCTTTCAAACAAAATTCCATCGTCTGAAAGTAACACTGGTAGACGAAGGTCGACGTGTAGAATACCGATTAACCGGTTGATTGTCACGTGATGGGATGGATCTATTGCCTTTCCAGCACCTAATTCATGCAGCATCTCAATCGATTGCTTTCTACATTGCTCAGAGGGATGAATAATCATCAATCGTTTACCTTCAACCAAGGAAGATGTCAACCAATCTGGCATAGCTTGACCTGCGGGAACTGCCTCCATCGACAGTTGGGTCTTCGCTACGACTTGTTCGGTCAACATATTCAGGCCCGCCAACGGACAAACTCTGTGACGGTGGTTCTTGAACCCACGCCTAAAACCTAGAACAAAATCATTCAAAATGAAAGGATATGTGGCGAAAGTATGCGCGCCCGAATCTTAATACTAACAATGGCTCTGTTATTATCTCCAATACCAAGCACTCAAGCAGGTAGTCCTCAAAGTTTAGAGGATGTTGGGGCGGTTTTTGGTGGAATGCATGTAGATGCAAATGCTTCTGGTAATGCTACAAGCGCACTTTCGGACTTACCTGCAATTGTTGAAGATTACACTGCAACATGGTGTACAAATTGCATATCGGTTGAAAAAGCTCTGAAAGATATTGAGGATGAAAACAACATGCAAACATATCATTTCCACAGATTTATCGGAGAAAGTGAGGACCCTCTAGGCTCACAAGAGGGAGACGATAGATGGATAGAAAGATACGACCAGAGGCTACCTCCGACCGCGATTTTCAACGGAACTATTCGACAAATAGGTAGTGTCCCAGATGGCGACTCTTTACAAGATGATTACAATCAGAACCTAGCAAATTCACTAGATTTAGGAATCGGTTCATCCTCCTTAGGCTGGGCCGTCTCCAATGGTTCAAACCCTGTTGTAACTTGGAATCTCGTTGTAGATATGGCGAACTTCCCAGAGGGTAGTGAAATCGTTTCATCACTTTGGATAGTAGAAAAACTCGCTCACTTCCCAGATGGTGGTAACGGTGAAGAATATTACAACAAGAGTGTGAGAGGTATCATCGAATTAGGAAACGCAACTACCGGCACAATGGAAGTTACAATGCCTACAGCCTACGACGGCGATGACTTGCAGGTCCACCTAATTCACGAAGTCATTCTGCCACAGGCAGAAGAACCTGAAGAAGAACAGAAGGTCACCGAAGAAGATGACGATGAAGATAGTCTTCCAAGCCTTGGGCTTGTTGCAGTAATTGGAATCACGATGTTTGCAGCGGCTATTGTGCAGCGAAAGCAGCAATAATTCTGTCAACGTCTTCATCGGTAATGTGTAGATGAATGGCGACCCTTACGCGATTATATGGTAGGTCAAACATGTCAACTCCATGTTCGGCCAATGATGCTACAACATCTGAGGCAGGTATGTTACAATTAACATAGACAAGGTTGGATTGAACTGCTTCTAAATCAACGCTGAAATTGTCCATCGAATCAATTGCTTCTGCAACCCTTCTTGCTCGAATGTGATCTTCAGACAGACGCTCAATGTGGTGGTCTAGTGCGTGTAATCCAGCAGCTGCAAGAAGACCTGCTTGTCTCCAGCCCCCACCAAACATCTTCCTCCAGCGGTGAGCTTTGTTGATGAATTCTTGAGACCCGACCAATACTGAGCCAACCGGAGCACCTAATCCTTTGGAAAGGCAGATTGAAACCGAATCGTAATCTCTGCACATTCTAGCAACATCTACTCCAGTTGCGATAGATGCATTGAATATTCTAGCACCATCAATATGAGTTGCACATCCGTTTTCTTTCGCAACCGCAGCGATTTCATCAAGCGCTTCTTGAGTATAGCATGCACCGCCACCTAGATTGGAGGTGTTCTCAACACACACTAGAGTGCCATCTGGATAATGGGATCCAGAGCCTTCTGCTTTGCGAATTGCCTTCTTGACCTGCTCTGCAGTCATCAATCCACCCTCTCCTTCAACAAGCGAAATTGATGCCCCACAAAGTGCTGCGTATCCTCCTCCTTCGTACTTGTAGATGTGAGCGGTCTTGTCACAAACGATTTCATCGCCTGGTACAGTATGAGTCCTCAAGGCGATTGCGTTAGCCATCGTTCCACTAGCAACGAATAAGGCGGCTTCTTTGCCAAACATCTTTGCAAGGCGGTCCTGTAATTCGATGACTGTCGGGTCGTCTCCTAGAACATCGTCGCCAACTTTAGCCGCCTCCATTACAGAACGCATGGCTTGAGTCGGCTGGGTAACAGTGTCACTCCTAACGTCGACACGGTCTGAAGGATACTCGCGCATGGCTATGCTAGACCGACTTCACTCAAAGCAGTTTCAGGTCACCTGTTATCGCATCAACTGCTGCTCTGGGAGCAGGACCAATTCCCAACACAGTAACCGTGCCCGGTGGGATTTCAGTGTGTCCAGCATCCTTCACCAAGTCACAAACCAGACTACCTTCCAATGCCTTTGCGTATAATTGACGCAGATGGCTCTCATCATCAGCTCTAACCACAATTTTCCTCGCTCCGAAATTATTCCAACGTTCATAGAGACGTGTGGCCTTTCTTTTCGCTTTTATTGCGCAGTTTACCGCAGCATGAGAGCACTGTGCAGCAAGTTTACCCTTTGATAATTTTAAGTCATCACGAGTCACTAGGACCATCGTGACTTCATTAGACAATGATGACATCAGCCTCACCTATTGAGAGTGGCTCTTCCATAGTTGCGGTTTCGACGTGTAGTAGATTTGCTAGATATGGTGCGATACAAACCGCGCTTGCAATGCTAGCGATAGCATGGATGGCATCGAATGGTAATCCATTCAGAAGGTAAATTCCGAAATCTGAAAACGTTGCTAGGCTTGACAGAATGGAAAGTGAGACCCACCAATCGAATAGAACTGAAGCGAGCACGGCCGAATAAAGGAGCCTCTTCATTTCGACCTGTGACTCAATTACAAGTCCTAGTCTTGAGCCTGCAAATGCTACTGCAGCCCAACCGGTCGCTTGGAAGAACGTCCAAAGTCCGTGTGATAAAACGAGGTTTGAGAGCATTGTAGCCATCACTGCAAACGCCATCCCTCTTCGAGCACCTAGTGATGCACCCATTACTAGACACATTACTGTCAGCGGCTGAACGTTAGGGAATGGCTCAAGCAAAATACGGCTTGCTGCTGCTGCTGTGGTTATGCTAGTCAACACCAAAATCTCACGCTTTGCAGATTGGGTAGGACGGCATAGCAGGAAGAAGGAAAATGAAATGAGAACTACATTCAGTACTAGCATTTCAACAGGGCCAAGAGTTGTTCCATGTACCCCGTCGGTCATTACCATGGTTAGACCCTGTAGGGTTCAAGATTTCAACTTCACGCTGCCGACCATCTTACAACTGAGTCTTCGCCCACCTTAGCTTGAGAAATCCCTACAGGAGTTCTTTCTCCATCGATAGTGAATTCCCAGCCCTCCAACTCGTGTCCATCGACTGATACAACCATGACTCCAAGGCTGTAGGATTCCTTTTCTATGGTTAGGCCTAATTCCGCAGCCGCAGCATCTGTCAACTGCTCAACATTCTCGTAACCAGTTAAGCCGCCAACAGCAACCTCTCCATTTGGTAATTCAAAGACTACTACTTGAGTTTCTTTCCACGAGTCTGGCCAATCGTCATTCCAATCTCCAGGCCCCTCTGTGAGTTTGTCAACTTCCTTCGACCACGTTTCTGAAACAGATGGAAGCGCAAAAATTGCTACGACAAGTATCAGTAGCACCCCTAATTTGTTTGTCAAATCACGATTGGAATTGTAAATCGAATAAGCAATTCCTAGGAGTAAACCAACCATCAGGAAATGTGCTGGGTGTGCTTGGAAAGCTGAACTATTGTCATCATCTCGTTGACTTGACTCAAGATTCCCTTTGCCTGAAAAGACCATCAAAACTCCTGCATCATTCCCAAACGCCATCTCACCATTTGGGCCAAAGGACATTCCTGCTGTGGCGTAAGTATCATGACTTGAGGAAAATAATTGGATTTCTTCACCAGGTATTCCGTAACCCCAACCTCCCTGCTGAGTATTTCTTGGGTACCACATAACAAAACTGTCTCCACTCGATTCAACGGTAATTTCACCATTCGTGTGGAATTCTGATCTCCCCTCTAGAACGCAATCGGTCTCACATAACCATACGCTAACACTCTCGCTTGTTCCGAAGTACACTTTATTTCCAATTTTGACTGGTATCGCTGGTGACCTACCCTCTTCGGAAATCAATTCAGCATCGAGATAAATTTCTGAGCCTGAACTTGTTTGCAAATGGGAGATTATACCAGCACTCGTGACTAATGGCGGATGGCGAATCATACCTTGGCTTAGAGTGAAATTTGTGACAATGCCATCCTTAGAAACAATATTGAGAACGCCCTCTTCATTACCTAGCAGGTAACTATTTTCTGTGACAGTTACTCCATTTCTCCAACCTAATTGCGGTAAGTCGACCCTAAGATTTTCAGTTCCATCACTCAAACAAAATCTTGAGAGTCCCTGTCTTGTTGGGACAACGAGATTCTCGCCATCTTGTGCCATTGCTCCAGTTATGCCCCAAGTTACTACCTCTGTTTTAGATGACCAAATTAAACCGCCATCATCAGAATTTAGTGCTGTAACTTTGCCATCCGTCCATGCTACTATGATCATGTTCGACCAAGTGCCACATTCGCCTTGGCCTGCACTTATGTGGAGAAGTGGGCTCATGTCGTGGTTGGTTGAATTAGGGTTTGAAAATCGCCAGTTCTCAATCCCACTTTGAAGGTCGAATGAGTATACGTGAGGTCTATCTTCCCCTGTCCAAAAACCAGATGTTCTGACAATAACTTGGTCATCGACAAAAATTGGTTTCGTGGATATGTATCCGTTTTCAAGATCCACTTCCCAATTTTCTTGATTGCTTGATTCAGCAACTGAATTTGGAATCATTAAACATGTAAGCAAGCAAAATACAACGAGTATTTGCCTCATCAAACATGCCTCATGATTTCTTCTCGTAAGAGAGCACTGACTTGCTTTCCATCTGCAGCTCCACCGCATTCTTTCATGACAAGTCCCATCAGTGGACCCATGGCACCCATGCCTCTTTCCTTGACGAAATCGAGGCGATCTGAAACAACCTTGGCAACAATATCGGCTAAATCGCTAGCATCTGCGGGCTTCAAGCCCAACTCTTCTGCCTTAGATGAAAGTTGGTCTATGGTCGGATTTAGACATTCAAACTCTACGAGCAAGGTTTGCATTCCTTCTCTGGTGACGTGTCCTGCTTCTTTTGCAGCAAGAACTAGTGCCATCAGTCCAATATCGCCTTCATTTTCCAATAGCATCGTAGCCCATGCTTTCTGAGGAAGGCCTTGTGAATGGGAGACGAAGTGATCGTCCAATTCTCTAGATAGTAACTGCTTGAGTTGGTCCTCGCTAATGTCGAACTTTTCCAGTCTTGTGCGCCTTTCATCTTGAGTCATTGGCAGGTTTTCCATTACCTGTTTCCACATATCTTGTGAGATAGATAGTGGAGGAATGTCTGTCTCCGGGTACATTCTCGCACCGCCGGGTAACGGCCGCATTGGAGTTGTAGTTCCGTCCTCGGGTGAACCTTTGCGGATGACCACATTTCTAACCTCTTGAGGGATTCTTTCGAATGCCATGCGCGCCCTGTTGAGGACACTCTCAAGTGCCAATTCTGCTTGCCATTTTGGTGCTAAGCACAATACGAATGCATCGCATCCATCCAATGCTTCCCTTGTTGCATCCACAAAATCCTGTTCGATTCCATAAGCAGGCAATTCATCGGAGTGGTATACACCTGCTACGCCAGCTAATTTTGCTGCACCAGCGAGTTCTCTTCCTAGGCGTGGCATCTGTGCACCGTCTGCATCAAATTGTTTTGTTCCAATCAAGCCTGAGAACCCTGGCAATGGTAGCGCTAACATTACTGATTTTTCAGCAAGTCCTTGCTTCACTCTCTTTGCCTCGCAGGATGAAAATCGTGAAGAAACATCAACCAAATTTAGTGCCAATAGTTGACTAACTTGGTCCGAAATAGATTCTGATTCTTCTCTTCTGTCACTCGATAGTAAAGGGAGGCCATGGCTCTTTCTGAGTTGGTTTGCTAGCCTGTAAAAATGGAGTTGCCTTGCCATTTCACATCTAATGATTCTTGGAATCCATTCCAAGTCCTGACAACCCTTGATTTCAACTCTGTCCCCACACATAATTGAGACATTCAAATCCTGTCTAATACTACCAAGTCCTCTTCGAACTCTCCTCGTATCCCTCAATGTTCTACCAAGAGCGATCGAAGTTTGCTTCGCATGGTCTGGTGTCTTTACATCGGGCGCTGTTGCAATTTCGATGAGTGGAATTCCGAGCCTGTCCAAGTTCCAAGTAACTACTTCGCCGGATGGAGTCAACTCGCTGTCTAATTTACGCGCACTGTCTTCTTCAAGACAAAGTACGTCTATTCCAACTGGGCCACCATCTGTTTCTAATACACCGTCTGTGGCGACTAGAGTCGTTCGCTGGAAACCGCTTGTGTTAGAACCATCGACTACTGTTTTGCGCATTGTCTGTAGCAATGGAACTGGGTGTGCTCCAAGCATTCCTGAAACTGTTAGTGAGATATCCAGCGCGTCTTTGTCATGAGGCAAAGGTGGTTGTTCGTCCAACTCGATTAGGCCTGCATTCGGCGCTTGACAGTACACGAATGACCGATTTCTTCTGGCCTCAAATCTTGCAGCAACGTCTACAGCGCCGCCTTCCCCTGATGAGGAGCGTAATTTGCGGTAATAACGCTGCCAATCTTCCGGTAGTGTTTCGATGGTGATGTCATGAAGTTCACCTGGTTGTCTAGAGTGCAACTTTCCAGTTGCTAACTGCTGGTGAACCTCTATTCCACACATGAAACCAAGACTTTCTGGGTCTAGGGATGCAGGGTTCGCTACATCACCAATAGGTTCCATATTGACACCTGAAATATTTCCTTGATATGAAGCATCGTATCAAACAGGTTGTAGTGTTTCATATCCACCAGGACGCATCAATCTACCATCTCTACACAATGCTTCAATGATATCTTCTGCAGTATCTCGGTTGATATCTAGTCTACCCGCTTCAGTAAACACATCGTTCAAATCTACTATCTTGCCGCTTTCAGAATAAATTCTGCGTACTATTTCGAGAATTGTTCTCTCTCGGTTTCTTGTGTTTGCTTTCTTTCCAGATTGCAAGGTTGTCTCGT
>JBMYVD010000021.1:0-22842 GCA_049606035.1 Candidatus Poseidoniaceae archaeon
CCTGGGCACTGGTCACCGAGGTAGCCTAAACTATTGTCTCCGAATCCATCTTCGTCTTCATCGACCCATTGGCTGTCATCAAGCGGTGCAAAGTCGTTCAAGTTAGACCAGCCGTCACCATCTAGGTCGGCACAGCCGTATCTGTCGCCGTAGCTTTCACCGTATTTGTCAGGGCAATCGTCAACTATTCCGTCTCCGGTGTCTGTGGTGTTGTAACCATCTCTGTCAACATCGTTTGCCCACAGCTCTTCTTCATTTTGGACTGCGAATTCTTCACCCATCATTTCGTTGTTGATGATTTCAATTTCATTGATTGCTTGGTCCATGTTTACCATGACTATGCAAGAGTATGTACCGCTTGGTGCTGATGCGTTGATGAATGTCGAAGATGCTCTCTCTAAAACAAGTTGGCCGTATGTAGCATATGTGCTGTAGGTCGCAGAATCAAGCTGTTCAACAACATCTCCATTTTCATTGAGTAATTCTAGAGTCCACTGGAATTCGCCAATAGCAGGACCACGCATGTTATGGATTTCGAATGAGTAAAACAATTCCTCGTTACTAATCATATCTGCACCACATGTTAGGTTGCTAACCGCTAAGTCAGCTTCAGCGGGTGGTAGTGTGTTGATTGAGATATTGTAGTATCCTTCACCTCCAGCCGAATCAATAACCAATGTGAAGGTTCCATCTTGGCCTTCATACACAATGTCGTCCATCGACATCCATTCTGTACCATTCCATCCAGCAACCATGTTACTTTCTTCATCATAAAGTGATGCAGTAAATGGTGTGTCCTGGTCTGCTGAGAACATTACGTGAACGTTGTTGTAATCTTCTAAATTGAATTGGTAAGAATCTGAAGAATCCTGTCCATCAAGACATCCTTGGCCACCCTGTGTTGGGTTTGTACCTAGGATTAGTGGATTTGAGAGGTCAGAGCCCGCATCGGTGCCAATTCCAGCATCTGAATGTCCTGTACAGGTGAAAGGTGCAGTGTATCCTTCAGGGTTTCCAATAATCAGCCTGTACGTTCCAGCACCGCCTGATTCAATCCAGGAGGTCGAACGGTTGACCATGATCAGATAATCGCCAGCAACACCTTCGTACCCAGTACCCATTGTCGAGACATCGCTGTCAGCGAAGAAACCAGCATCAGTATCGATACCATTGCCGTTAGCATCAACAAGTGAAATTCCTACAGCACCTGCAGGTGGATCAACAAGGCTGATGTTCAAGTTCTGTCCACTTGAGAGGGTGATTTTGTAGAAATCCTGTGTATCGCTAGCATCGATGCATCCTCTATATTCTGCATCAGCGTACATGCCCAAATCCATCGGATTTGCAGTGTCATTGTCAGCATCGCCTCCTAGGCCAGCATCATTCTGTGTAGCACACGCAGTCTCTGCGTTTCCGACTGTAAATTGGCCGGATCTGGAACCTTCATTGTTATCCTCATCTCTCTCAAGAATCAAATCATCCTGGTCTGCTACTACATACAGGTAGTAACCTCCTTCGATTAAGTCGGCAGGAATTGTTGCAGGGATGGTTATGCTTGTGTTGGTATCCATTGGTATTCCACTTGTGGTCGTTGAACCGATTTCATGGTCATACCAATCAACACCGAAATTCACAGATAGAATTGCCGTTAATTCAATGTTTGATACCCCGTCAACAGTTCCTTGGTTTTCCAATACTGCAGTTACATCGAACGAGTCGCCCAATTGACCGCTTCCAGCGCTTGTTACTGTATCAATTGTGTAATCTGGTGCTGGAATGCTTTGGTTGGTCCAAACGTCTAGTGTGTAGTTAGAGACGCCTGAATAGTGTGTTACGTTGACGTAGTATGTGCCACCAACTCCTTCGTAATCAGTCAACTTTGCAGTTGCAGTTTCGGGGTAAGAAGAACTGTATCCACGGTCGACTTCAGAGCCGTTGGAATAATGGATGAATACATCAAGGTCAGAATTTTGGTCTTCTGCATCAAGCATTATTTCCAAGAAGTATCCAGACGGTACGTCAAATGCATAGACGTCATCTCCGTCTCCACCGTCCATACATCCAGTGTAGGTGGCGGTAATGTTGCTTCCCATGTTGGTAGCATTAGCTTGGTCGTTACCAGCATCTGAGCCTAAACCAGCATCGTCCTGCACCCCTCCCAAAAGGTCGCTGCAGTCATCTCCAATTACCATCTTATCGGGCGATGCCATGTTATTGTTCAATTCGTCAGACTCTGTAATGTTCCCATATCCATCAGCCCATACAATCCAGTGGTAGGAATCGTTTGTTATGTTCGCAGGAATCATGACATTCATGCTAGTGTTTCGTGTTGCACCAGCAGCTAAGTCTGCTTCAACTGAGACATCATCGAGAATCGTATCGAATTGGTCGTATGTCGTATCGGTTGAAAGAATGAAGAAAACGTCAAACGCTCCAGTTGTTGCACTGGAGTTGTTTGCAAGATTTTCAACTGTGTAATTCACTGTTACAGTGTCACCAGCTTTCGCCTTTAGGGGCGCTTCAACCATCGAGATAGTCATGTCTGGCTTAGGTGTGGAATTGTTGGTCCATACACGAAGAGTATAGGTGCCGTCGCCGCTGTACATGTTCACCCAGACATAGAATGTGGTAGCATTTCCTTCTAATGAGGTGCCTGCAGTTGAGACCTGTTCTAGGGGGTCGTTATACTCGGACCAGTCGTAAGCATAGGGGCTTTTGCTCGAATCTACAATGTATAGGTCAAAGTCAGCACCTGTTGGAACTACAAGTTCGACATCGACCTCTTTACCAGCAGTTGTTGTTATTGCATACAGGTCTTCAGGGTCTGTTGAATCAACACAACCACTGACTCCACTTGGACCATTAGTTGGGTCGGTTCCCAAACTCTTTGCTGTAGCGCTGGTGTTTCCAGTATCACCTGCAGTACCACCGTCGCTTTGCACTGCTGGACACGGTGCTCTTCCCGAGGTACCAAGATTCACTCTTGGCCCAACATCGTCAATTGATTTTGGGATAAAATCGAAAATTGGGATTTCACTCAATTCTTTTGATTGTTCAATTTCTTTGTCATAATTCGCTGCTACAATTGGTGTAGCAGACATCAGAATCATCAGGCTGGCAAGAAGGAATGTACGTATACGCATGGCCCTCAACGGGTTTTCCTGCACACTAGTCAACTATCAAGGTACGGATTGGTGAAGTCACAGAATTGTAACCAATCTCGATTAAGCAACGCTTGGGGATGCCGAATTTACTTCATCCGAAACTCCAGCTGCATATCTCTCGAAGTTCTTGTTGAACATAGTAGCAAGTTTATCTGCTGTAGCGTCGTATGCATTGCCATCTTCCCAAGTTTGTCTTGGAATCAAAACTTCCTCAGGAACTCCTGGGCATGACTTTGGAACTTCGAATCCAAATCTCTCATCCACTACGTACTCAACATCATCTAAGTCGCCGTCTAGAGCAGCGTTCAACATAGCACGAGTATACTTGATCTTCATTCTACTTCCTACACCGTATGAGCCTCCGGACCAGCCAGTGTTGATTAGCCAAGCAGTAGAACCGTGTTCAGCCATTTTGCTGGACAGTAAGTCCGCATAGACACCTGGGTGCATTGGCATGAATGGTTCGCCGAAGCATGCTGAGAAAGTTGCTTCAGGCTCAGTAACACCAATTTCGGTACCTGCTACCTTTGCAGTATAACCCGAAATGAAGTGGTATGCCGCTTGTGAAGCAGTCAATCTGCTGATTGGTGGTAGTACACCGAATGCATCACATGTCAGGAAGATTACATTCTGAGGATGACCGCCTTTGCTGTCAAGCGTGCGATTTGCAATTGCTTCAATAGGATAGGAACCTCTTGTATTCTGAGTCTTGCTGGTATCGAAGAAGTCTGGAATTCCTTCACCGTCTACTACGATGTTCTCTAGTACAGTGCCTTTCTGCCTTGTAGTTGCAAAGATTTCAGGCTCGTCTTCTTCTGAAAGGTTGATCAGTTTTGCATAGCACCCACCTTCGAAATTGAAGACGCCGTTTGCACCCCAACCGTGCTCATCATCACCGATGAGTGCGCGCTTAGGGTCTGCTGATAGAGTTGTTTTACCGGTACCTGAAAGTCCGAAAAAGATAGCAGTGTTTTCTCCGTTGGTGTTCGCAGAACAGTGCATAGGAAGGATTCCCTTCTTTGGAAGAATTAGGTTCATTACGCTGAAAATAGACTTCTTTATCTCTCCAGCGTATCTTGTACCACCGATAATTACCTCGCCAAGTTCGTAATTTACAATCACGAAGCATTGGGAGTTTAGAGCATCGTCATCTGCCTCATAGTGAGGTGCATGGTAAACTGTAAATTGAGGCGTGTGTGTCTTTAGTTGCTCAGAAGTTGGGCGGACGAACATGTTTCTTGCGAATGCATTATGCCAAGCGTTTTGGTTGATTACACGAATTGGTAATGCTTCACTCTCTTCAGCTCCACAGTACAAATCTTGGACGAAAAGTGACTCTCTTTCTGAAAGGTATTCAATGACCTGCTTCTTCAGTCTGGTGAACACTTCTTTATCCGTGGAAATGTTGACGTCTCCCCAGTTTACATCTTGGTTGGTTGTTGGTTCATCAACAATGAATTTGTCATTAGGGGAGCGACCGGTTCTTTCACCGGTTTCAGTAACTAAAGCCCCTTCAGATGTAAGGAAACCTTCCTTTCTTTCGACTGCTAAGTCGATTAATGAAATGTTATCTAAATTCCAATAAACCGTTGCACCGGTATCGATACCACTCTCTGAAAGGTCGCCCGATGGGACGCCCACGACATTCGCCATGGTCCGTCGACCCGCGGCCCCTCTTTGTCCCTTGCGGTTCGAGGTTAACCTAAACACGACTAAAATCCGAATTTAATGTACCTCGAAGGGAGAGATTGAAATCCATTTCCATCGAAGCCCTTGGTATGGAGAAGGAGGCTGAAGACGAAATCCTCTCCAAAAGGAATTTCCAAAAATCATCGGGAATTAACCTCGATAATTTCATCATTCAATCTGCTTTTGAGGATGAGGTAGTCGAAGAATCAGCACCAGTTTCTGAGGAACAAGTCGACGAAGCAGTTGGAGAAGTTGCTGAGATATTCTCGCGTGGCGATTTGCCCAGTAACATCAACAGAGATGGTACTGTTAACGAAGCCCCGGAAATCGACAGTGTCACAGAATACGCAACAGAAGGAGAGAAGCGCCTACATTACGGATTAATGATCGCCATGATCGTTGTTTGGTCAGCCATTGGAACAATCGTCGGCACCTCCCCCATATTTAGTAACACAATTTCAGCAATCGGATTATTCGCAATGGCTGGTTTCGGAATGTGGCTAGGAGAAACTTGGATTCCTAAGCAGCGTATGCATTTGCTTGGGGTGACATGGGTAATCATCTCAATGAAAATTCTCTACGGTCTAGCAATTTCGATGTATGCTTGGGATTGGATTGGCACGACAGAATTGGGTGCATCCTTGCTCGGTCTTGTAGTGCTCAATATCGGTATAGCACAGCACCATGACGAAGATGCAATCGCAACTCAGGCAACAATTGTCCTTCTTGCAATCGGTTCTGCAGCAGGTGGAACATATGGGCAAGAAGGAGTTGCAGTGATGGTCGGGGTTGGAACATTGCTGTTCCACGGATTAGCATATCTGAGGTCTTCTGGAAATTTGGCTTCTTTAGGTATTGCAGTTTCATATCTGTGGATTGGATTGCACGCAATCAGTAATGATTGGCTGATATTTGGTATCGAGATAACTCCGTTTAGTGACGAATTACTACTATTCCTTCTCATGTTTGGTGTAACCGGCATCAATGCGGTTACTGCGACTAAGTTTGCTAGGGCAGAAAATTGGTTCTCTTCGGGCTTCAAGGCGATGGGTCTAGGCAAACCTGGACTTTGGTCAGTTTCTGTTGGCCTCGGTATGATCGGTGCATTACTAGCAATCGCATCAAACCGACTTGAAACAGGATATGCATTGGCACAACTGATTCTCCTACTGTCGGCGTTTACACCGTCATATCTTGTCGTTCGTGGAGAAAGTTGGCAGAAGTTGCAGAGATATGCACTTTGGCCAGCACCAATTCTTCTAGCGATTCTAATTCTAATGGTAAGGGGTGTAATCGAATCGCCGCTCTCGGAGCCATGGTCGATTTATGCAGTGTTTAGCGCTGCTATTACCACAGCAGCGATTTTGAATCATCAACACGCTGTATCCGACCACGTTCTTTGGATCGGCTCAATTGCAATCGTTATTATCCTAACATTACTAATTCCTGCTGAAGATGAAAATTTAGCTAGAATTCTTCTATCCTGTCAAGCAATTGTTTGGGTAGGCTTGGCGGTGTTAGCAGTACAAAGGAATTCACCGTCTCTTGCTGGAACGGCAACAATTGCTCCGTGGATTTGGCTATTCTTCTTCGCAAGCAATCTTGAGTCTAGACTAATTTCAGTAGAGATAATTCCGACAAACTTTGCAGAGCTAGACGTATCCATATACCTGATTTTATTGATATTGATTCAAATCCCGCTCAATTTCAAACTCGGAGATAGCGGTGTGAACCTAGCAGGTCGATTAGTCGGCATGTCTGAATTGAGTGCAAGAATGAGAGATAGCGGTATGATGAGATTGTGGAATATCAGTTTCATCACCATTCTATTGGCAATGTTATTCATCACAAATCCAGGAACAATTCCTGCATACGGAATGGTCTCTGTAATGGGTCTAATTTTGGTTTACCATTCTGTAGCAATGCGGATGGATAAGCATCAAGGAACTCCTAGAACAATCATAGTTTCTTGGTCGATTTCAGCACTGGTATTGCAGTGGAGATTTGGATTCGGTGCATTTTGGATTGCGCTATTAGGTGTATCATCGGTATTGATTATTTCTTGGTCAGAGTTGAATGCTAAACGCATTACGGAAGGAGAGAAAATTTCACATCAAGCAATAATGCCTGGTAATTTAATCACGATAAGCCTAGGATTTATTGCGGTAATGTTGATGTTGATTGGATTGAATGAACCGTTGAATAACCCGCTATCTTTCGGAGATAAGTTTCCCAATGATATCACGAATCTGAGGTTTGCATCAATCGCAGCGATTTCGACGGTCGGTGGACTATACCTACCAAGAGCATCAAAGCTTGAGAAATTGCTTCCATCTGCAATTGCAAGTATTGCAGTGCTGGTAACAGTAGGCCTTGCAGCGGTCAGTTTAGAAGACGATTTGACCCTTTATTTGGCCGGAATAAGTTTCGTAATCACCGGAGCATGGCTCGCCGCGCAAGGCGAGATAAGGTCGCGAATGAAACAGGTTTCTCAAAGGGACGAGAGGTTGGAAAAATATCTCGCGCGCCAAGAAATGCAGGATGATATCGCCAATGCTAGCGCAGGTTCTAACATCAAAATGGTTGATGCAGAATTGTTGCAATTATCAGAATTGCAACAGCAGCGCTCCAAACGTCGCTCGTCCTCTGGAGATTACGACTTGGTTGTTGGAGATATCCAACATAAACCAACAATCGTGTTATCGTTCATCATCGTCACTATACTTATTGGCATATTCTTTGCATGGACAAGTGGAGATTCTCTTCCAGCAATCGCTGTTGCATCCTTCATTTCTGTCTTGTTTATTGGAATCGCTCGTTGGAGAGCGGACCAAGTTAATCTTCAACTTCCAGACATAATGGGTATAGAATCCCCTGTAGCGATTACTATGGCTGGCCTAACATTAATCCAAATCGCAGGTAGATTAGGAGATGCAAATGTCGAACTGGAGCACCAATGGGAAATCCTAGTCCTTCTTGGTGCGCTTGTTATCTTGGCAGGAATATCTCTGCTTGGCAGGAATGACCTCGGTCTTAGAATCCCTTCAGTTCTGGAAGGAATAGTACTACTTCTGTTGATATCCAGAGTACTAACTTCATTGATGGGAATTGACAGAATTCAACTCTCTCCAACCTACAGCGATGAGTTATCATGGGTATTGCCGGTGATCTCCCTCGAGGTTTTCCTCATCGCTGCGGTGTTGCTATTTGAGTGGGTTGAATCAGAGAGAATTAAGCGAGAATTAGGCGACCACAGAGGGGCAATAGGCCGTATTATTTGGGCGGTCATGACAATTTCAATCTCGTTTGGAATTGCCGGAATTTTGGCAGCGATTTTCGCATTGAAGAACTCACTTAGATGGATTCAACCGGCGGTGCCGGTTGGTTTGGCATTGTTCATTCCAATATCATGGAACGCTCTAGGAGGATGGGTCGAAGTCTTGGAAGGAACAACTTCTCTATTCATGATCGTATTAGGATCGATGGCGCTTATTTCTGCAATCAGTTGTGTTGTGACAAATAAGCAGCAATGGATATCATCCGGCCTTTGGATTGGACACCTATTGATTCCCTCTGGAGCATTTGGATTCTATCAACAGACCAGCGTATTGATGATGGTTTTGATACTTGCAGTTTCGACAACATCGTGGCTAATTGGCGTGGTTACACTACGAAGAGGTTGGAGAATATTCGGTGCTGTCGACCTTATTTTGGCATGGATTGTTGCAGGTATTTTGATGCTTGCAGATGGAACTTCTCTGATGCTTTTGGTGATGTTAATATCAACAGCAATCCTCCTAGGATTGGTAACCTGGTTGGGCCAAGAATACGAAGAGCAATTGGCGAATGATTAGTCTTGCAATCTATCTCTTAGCAACTCAGAAATTTTCGCAACTGCATCTACAGCATTTGTGTAGTCAATTCCTGAAGCGACTCTCAGCGAGACATTTGTCTTGGCTTGGGTCCCAGAATTTCGTATCCCAATAGAGATTCCATTTTTCTCTAATAACATCAAGTTGGACTCTCCAACAAGGCCACTACGATTCATTTCACCCAAGAAATCTCTTGCTACTGCCTCTACTTCATCTGAAAGTGAATTGCTTCCATTCCACTTACTTCTGTTTGATGGAGATATTGGAATTCTATTTTTGAATCCACGCTGGAACCTCTCAACCCTAGTCGTGCATGACATTGCACATAGAACTACAAGCATGCTCGCGACACCGTCTCCAACAAGCACTCTTCCCCCATTTGGGTTAGGTCCCGACAAGACTAGGTGTCCAGAGTCCTCAACTCCCAAGACCTTCTCTCCGCTATCTTTCAGCGCATGGGACAACCATCTATCCCCTACAGCAGTCTGTGAAAATCTGACCTCAGCATTCAAACGACCAAGAGAAGATGCTAATCCGAGGTCTGATTCAATACTAGCAGCAAGGTGCCAATCACCCTTTGCTGACCTTAGAATATGGTCTGCCATTTCATCGCCATCTACTACCTTGCATCCATCTTCTGTGGACTCGATTAGTAAACACCTGTCGCCATCACCATCTAGTGCAGCAGCAATAATCTGCCCAGCGGCCTTTCTCTCAAGCGACCTAATCATGATGTGTTCTGATTTTCCTGCTTCGTCCCACGTCCATGAATCGGTTGGCTTCAACTCTCCTGCACCACAATTTTCGTTCAATGCCGGAGCATTTGATGAAACCTCATTTGCGTTGATGCCGATCTCTGATAGGAATTCGGCCAGCCAAGAACTAGCAGCACCTTTTGATGAATCCAACACGATATCTTTGGGTAGGATAGTTGCGAACAATTCAGAGAATTCACTATAGCGGATTTTCAGCAATTTTTGGTGTGCTGTATCCGCGTCAAAAACTGAGTCAGGTGTTTCTAGAACGGTTAATTCGCTGCTGTCTACTTCTCTTTCTTCAGCAGCTAGTTGAACAACTAGTTCAGAAATCTCTCTCTCAAGGTCAGGATTTGTCTTGAAACCATTTGAGTCGAAGACTTTGATTCCAGAATCAGAAACTGGATTATGGCTTGCAGTAATCATGCAACCAAGTGAAGAATTGGTCTCAAAGAGTGAGTTATGCAGCCCTGGAGTTGCACAGATTCCAGCATGGATTACCTTGCATCCACCAAGGTGTAGCCCAACAGTAAGTGCTGCGACGAGTTCACCGTTTCTCGGCCTATCGTCCCAGCCGATTATCACCGTGTTGTCCATGCCTGCAACTCTGGTTAATGCTTCACCAACGACTCTCATGAGTCGAGCAGAAATCATCCTATTATCCAATAATTGTGATATTGCTTCTTCATCATCTGAAGGGGAGTCAACGACTTCGCCGCGAATTCCGTCAGTGCCAAACAGCATCTAATCACCTGATGGTTGAGTTTGAGGAATGTACTCCTGTCACTGTAGTGTTTGGCATTACCATACATCCCGTCCCTAACACTACGCCAGGGTTTGTTACTGCATTACATCCAAGTTGACATCCTTCGCCTAAAATTGCACCAAACTTCCTAAGTCCAGTAGCAACCCTTTCGCCGTTTATTCTAGTATGAACTTCGCCACCATCGTTTCTGAGATTGGACAGTTTGACACCTGCCCCTAGGTTCACATCAGGTCCAAGGACTGAATCTCCGACATAGTTGAAGTGAGGTGCTTTTGCTCCTGGAAGAAGAATGCTGTGCTTTGTTTCACTAGCGTGTCCAACAAGTGCTCCACCGCAGATCCAAGAAAACTCTCTAATGTACGCACCATGGCGAATCACTGCGCATGGACCGATATATGCAGGCCCAATTATGTGCACCGAAGGCTCGATAGTAGCACTTTCATGAATGTGTACAGGACCCTTTGAGGAATCAATGCTTACACCATCCCTTACCTTTTCACCAACATCTGCAAGCATGTCACTCATCTGGCCCTTTAGTGTAGGCAATACAGACCAGACAGGGCCACCAGGAAAGCACGGCTGCCTGCCAATTGACTCATCCAGAGACGGCCATAGTTCCTCTGCTTCGGGAGGGCTCATTGAGGTGAGCCAATACTAGCAGCGATTTGACCTTTTCATGATACGCTGTAGATTCTCTTGCCGGTTGAACGGTCAAGTTTGAATCCAACGATGTTCTTTAGGTATCTTGGAATAAAGAATCCAACCTTACGTGAGGTTAGTCCATGATTCCTCATCCTCAGAGTGTTTGAGAGATGATCTACAATATCAGCTGCAGAGCATCCAGGATTTCGAGATACGTATTCTGTAATCTCCATCTTTAGACGCTCTAGCCTTGCACTTTTTTGTGTACCCATTCCATTCATGTGTAGTAATAGCACTGCGCACTATATTGACCCAAAGCGGGGATGCCCCGGGGACCCATTGTGTAACGTTTCAGTCAGTATAATCTAGAATCCAGCGCCAATGTCGTAAGACGGCCCGTTTCCATTACACCAGCCATCGCTGAGATATTTAATCAGAATCCCGTATTTCGTAAATCACAGGAAACTAAGGATTTGGTCCCATTTGAAAGACGAACCTCTTCTGAACAACTTCTCATGGAATTCCGTTTGTGGATAGTGTGCGCATCGAGCGACTCTTCCTCTGCTGTTATAGCAGCCAGTTCGTGTGTTGATTGGAATCATGATTGTGGATAGGTCAAGTTTAGGTCCGTTGGGCGCAGGTGTCTCTACGGCGACTTTTTCTTCAATTCCATCCCATGAAATGTCCTCAAAGTTTGGAGACATTAATTCCATGTCGCTTTCTAATCGAATAACACCTTCAGCAAGCCGCTTGGGTAACCAAGTGTTTGCATTAGCACCATCTAACCAAGCTAGCAACTTCTTCATGTCAGGCAGTTCGAGTAAGGTGATGAATGAACGCTCCCACCAACCCGGCGATCTAGCAAGAGTGACATGGTGAATTCCCGGTTGTATATCTCTAGGGTCTAGGTTGTCAGCCCAGGTTCTGCATACTCCTTCGAGCCTAACTGGAATAATCGGCATGTCTGGTGCCATTATGTCACAAAGTCGGTATGGATTTGCTAACTCTCCTGCAATCAAGAGAGGCCTTCGTTTTTCCATGTCAATAACTTGGGATACTTTTTGACCATTTTCAAGAGCGAATCTACCAACATATTCCTTCAATCCCGCCAAGTCAATTTTGTCTTGAGTAGGCATTTGAGGAAAAGTCAACTCACTCAATTCTCTGCCCGAGAAAAACATGGGCCCTGCTGGCAGAGGTAAAGGGGAATTGCCAGGTGGATTTGGCCACAACCTTGGCGAAGTCGGCATGAAACTTCCACTGTCATTTTGTTGTTGAACCTTGCTCAAAGAATGAATCTAGGAAGTGTTCTAGCGACGACACTATGGGAAACAGTGCCTACGATTTGCCCTTGCTTGTTTGTCACGGCGAGTTGATTCAAATCGTGTGTTAGCATAAGGGCAGCTGCTTTCAGAAGTGGAGTAGTTTCTTTCATTGTCATCGTTTCCTGTGTAACCAATTGTCTTGCGGGAATGCCGTGCATCCAAGCAATATCGCGATTGACAGTCTTTCTTGCAACGAGTTTCAAAATATCTACTGCGTGAATTCTGCCGATTGGAACTCTCTCAGAGTTTACAATGAAAATGTGATCCCATTCTCTAGTTGTAATCATGTCCAATGCATCCGCAACCGATGCATTCCTTCCGATAATTTGCGGTGTGCTCATCACCTGTCCACAGGTTAGTGAACGTGCAGATTTGGCTCTCTTTGAGTTCGATGAAAATCGTGGTTTAGATTGCGACATTTTTTGTTCCTCCTTGGTTGCCGGCCGACTGCTCTACCTATTTGAAGGCATCAATATTTTGAAGGCAATTTTTTTCATTTTTTCGGAAATGATTTCCCGATTTACGTAAGGGTGCATGTGCTTTATTGCTATATTATGCACTAAACTTCCCGTAATCAAGCGGGACATCCCATTTAGAAGCATGCAAAACGAACCTTCTAGGTGTATGGTGCCTCCGGGACAATGTATGCCACTCCCACAGGAAGTACTCGCTAGACTCGCAAGTCTCTCAGGATACGACCAAATGCTGGAGATGGATGCAGTTAGTAGAAACCACGGCGTCGGACTTGCTGAAATAGAATCTCAGTTGGCTGCTTACAAAGCAGGAGCGACCAATAACCAATCTAGGGAGGTAGCAGATTTTTCACCCGTGGCCAGCAAAGAAGTAGTCGACCTAGACAACGCTCAACCGATGAACACTGCACCAAGGTACATCGATAATCCAGATAATTACCGATTAAGGTACGACCCTTCGGCTCGAGGGCAGTCTAATCAATCACAGGTCAATCAGGCAATCATTTGTCCTGCATGCTCTGCACCACTTGGAATTCCTAATGTTAGGCCAATTAAAGTCACATGCCCTCAGTGTATGACTGAGTCGGTTTTCCATTCTTGATTAGATACCCCAGTATCTTTCAGACTGAGCTTGCCTTGCTTGAACAGCTCTGACGATGGTTGTGGTTACCCATAGTACTGCAATCCACATTAGAGGCTCAAGCATGTCCTCCCATATCTCTTGAACTGTGAAGTCGTAACCAACTCCGGTCAGTACATCCATCGCAATCAACAGACCTTGGTCTAGGAAGGAATAGACAACCATGCCGAATACAGCTAGAATAATCAGTCTTCCAGAGAATGAACCCTTCTGCAAACGGAGTAGCATAAATCCGGCAGTAGAGGTAAGGAATGCAATAACGATCCACGCTAGAGCAGAGTGAACAACTCCAATCCATACAACGGAGGTGTTAGTTGTAGCTTCCAATTCGATGTATTTGTCATAGCCCATTGCAACAGCAAATATTGCACTGAATACCGTAGTTGTCCAAAGTAATGAAGAGAACATAGCAGCGTCAGCGTTTTCTCGCATCTCCTGGGCAATTCTTCCAACGGTTGCTTCTATTCCTAGTCCCTTGGAGAGGATAAACAGACCGAAAACAAGAGGAAGAGAACCGATTACAATTCCTCCTAGAGTATCTGGTAGCATTACACCGAGACCGAAAATCGCCATTATTGCTCCTAGAGGAACTAGCATCTTCGCACGCCACTTAGGGTCCTCAAGTGCCTTTACAATGTAGTAATACGTACCCTCAATACCTTTTGACTGCTTGACGATAATTTTCTGAACGTGATCAATTCTTACCTGGCTTTGAATAATGGGCATTACCGATTCGTCTTCTGCACCGTCTGTAACCAAAATCGCTTGGTCTGGTTGGAATTCGGTTACAACCTCTTCAAGTTGGGCAGCAATCGCCCTGTCGGACCTAACTCCTACCTTTTCATCACCGGTTAGAATTGCAACTTCTACATCGTCGCTTTCTCCTCCAACTTCTGCTAGGTTGTCGTGTTGGTGAAGCGCACCGAGAATGGCATTGGTATCACTTTCCTCGGGGTCTGCAATTCCAAGTTTTAGCGCAGCGGTTAGGACTTGTTTTCTACCAACAACAGGTCCACGTATCGCTGTTTTGAGACCAAGGTCGTTGTCCCTGTCAACAGTAATCACAAGTGTCCTAGTCATTGCAAACCGCTCCGCCTACGGTCACCCGGACGCGCTTCCTGTTCATCAACCATCGCCCGGATTGATTTCTTGAGTGACGCTTTCTAAGCCCTCGACTCTCTTTCGTCGCCTTTGCTTTGCGCGGATGTATTTCAGCGGATGGTCCATCCAAGGTTGGTCACATAACCTATCATCGCCGGTCCTTACTGCACAATTGTGGTTTATTTTCAATTTAGAACAACCAGATGGAGTATATTCTCTCTCATACAAATGATTGACTTGATATGTTGTAGTCGATTCACTAAAATCAGGAGCATTTCGGAAGAAATCAACTGTTGTTTCAACAGGCAAGCCGATGCACCTTGACATTGAACCGAGGAATACCCTTCCGAAGTGATTTACGTTTACACCTTCAGATAATTCTGCAACAGCCTTTCGCATGCAAGGCGGCCAATCTTGCTCACCCGCACCAATTAATGCAATTGTTTCAGCGGTTTTTGATGCCACTAACCCACGAATCATTCCAACTGGTTCTGCAAGCCTAATCAATAGACCTTCATCCATTTTTTCCATTTTCTCAATAGCGTCCAGGCGAATGTCATCTTTCATTCGCTCTCTTAGCAATCTTGCAACCTTGGCTCTTGAGGAATACTTCTCTCCCTCGTCATGCAATGTTACCCAGCCGTCACTAATCTCGCAATTTGGTAGGCGCCACCTTGAGCCGGTAATTCCTGTACACAATTCGATAAAATCCGACAATCCCATCTTCCAGATACCATTTTCATCGCACTCGATTTCCGAAACATATGTGTTCGCTATCACGTGAATAGCAGGGTCCCTCTCTAGAATTCTTTGAGCCCGCTCTGCTTCGGCCTGGGCCCATCTCGAAATTAGCCTCTCATCTTCGCTTGCTCCCACGACAAGTCTTGCGTAGTAGAAGGAAAAGGCCTCGAGCAGTCTTCCCTCTTCGGTATGTATGTCACTGATCGATGCAACCTCTACTCCCTCATCACTATCTACTGAATCAACAAGTCTTGAGCGAGCTCTAATCCTCGCTCTGTCCATCATGCTACCATCTAACAGTTCGTCGATGTCGATTTGATGTTTAGCAGCCATGCTTGCAATCCACGACCTCGCTTGCGGTAGGAATGGATACCTCGCAAGTGTGACCTCGTCTACAAGGTCAGGAACAGTCATTGGCTTTGGCACGAAATCTGATTCTTGAAGGAGGCATTTGAACCCTCTCATTCATTTGCAACTTGTAAGTGCGAGGGGCCATGAAGGCAGTTGACGAGGAACTAATTCTCATCCAAGATGAGATTAGAGAATCGTTTGGCTGGGGATTAGATTCTGATATTGAAAGCGCCAAATTACTAGCTTCAAAATGCCAGAATTCTGAACCTGATGTGAGGTTTGAAGGAAAGGTAACGGTCGTTGGTGCAGCCGCAGAACCGGGCGTAAAAACACAATTTCCAACAATTGTTGCAGATGGAGCCGTTGGGGCAATAGCAGACCTGTCGAGCGTAGCACTAATCGTTACAGATGGAGATGGCACCCCGCATATTGAAAAGGCATTGAACAAAGGGATACCAATTTGTCTTCATGCGCATGGGGACAATGTAGAATCTTGGAGCGACATACTTTCTTTAATCGATGATGAGCAAGAGATTTTCCTGACCCATCAAACTCCAATGAAAATAGATGGTATGCACAACCCTGGGGGCTTTACAGACGGAGATAGAGCGGTATGCATAGCGTACGCATTGGGCGCTAGCGAAGTAGAATTGGTTGGATTTTCTACCGATGATGTTGGTCAATGGTCTGGAGTTACCGATAAAAAACGAAAACTAATCAAGTTGCAGTGGATGAATAGAGTGCTAAACATATTGTCCCTGAGGGTTTGAAATGAAGATAAATTACTGGTTGTGGTTAGTCGCATTACTTGTGGTTAACACAGGCTGGTACTTCGTTAGCGAGCAAAGTGCTACTCAAGAAATCAACCGGCCTGGTGCAGATTTTGAGGAAAATCGTGAGGCCGAATTATCCAGTATTGTAGGAAGTGAAATCGATTACGAAATCGAACATTGTTTTGAATCATTAAACGGCCGTGTGTTATCGGTAAATCTTAGCATCGAACAGGGCTCTGAGACAATCTACTCGTGGTCGGGAACCACAGATGACGGATGCGTAGTACACTCAGCAACTGCACAAGAGGGCAAAATCACTGTAGTAACATCAGTCGAAGATGGTGTTGAAACAAAAACGATGGTTACTACATGGCCGCTCAAGGGGGCGTTCATTGGTGGAGTTGTATTGTTTTCAATCGGAACAGTAGCAGTAGCATTTGGAGAAACCTTCGTTCGCTATGTCATTAAACAACGAATAGAAAAATCGTCAAATGAGGTTCAGGAGACGACTCCTACCACTACCGCGACATCAGGGATTTGGCAAGATCCAGTCAGGCCAAATTGATCACAAGAAGTCTGCAAGACTCAGTTGCTTTGCGTTGTCATTATTGAACAGGCTTTCAACGCTATCTGCCAACCATTCAACGTTTTGACGAGTGTACTGGTCTACCCCATATGTCTCCATTACGTGCTTTGTAACCTTGATGTACTTCCTAACTGCACCTTCGGTAACCGTTAGGGCAAGGTTCCCGTTACACATATCTCCTTCGGATTTCTTCACCCCAAACGCACTCATTCCTCTACCTGTGAGTTTTTTCGGTTGAATGCACTTTCCTGCTAGAGGCATTCTACGGTAGGAGTGGCCACACTTCAAACATCGAACTTTCTGGCGCGTAAATGCGACGAGATTCCCTCTTAGGTCAGGTAGGAAGTGCGAGCGAACCACACTCGAAGCGACGGTTCTAACGTCAACTCCTCGAAGGCGATGCCCGAGTGAAAGTTGTCCGTTCATTTTGTCAATCATCGTTTCGAGTGTCTTGTATGCAGAAAGAGGTGGGCCTTCAGACATGCTCTTTGTTGAATGCGTGTAACCCAGTCCTCTAACAGCCCCGATAGTCCCTAATCTTCTCTCGATGTAATCCATCTTATCAGCTAGAGCCTTGGGGTGCGGCTGGTCTAAAGTTGCTTCATAGAACCATCTTTCATAGTGCCATGCAGAATCCACGTTGAGTGCTTCTTTGTCAACCTCAGTAGGGTTCAGTCTAGTGGTTAATACGAGAGGCGCATCCATTTTTCCACCTCTGTTGGATGGTAAAATATCTCTACTAAAATTAAGCAAACCATCCATGAGTAGCATAATCGCATCCTCGTCACCATCACAATTTCTGCGCTTTGCAGCGTGGAATAGTGGGTGAGCATAACCTCCTGAACTGTCTGTGAAACCGATTAATCGCGATAGTACTCCTCCAGATGTGTGTGGTGCTAGGGCGCAAATTAGGTGGCCAACTAGGTCTTCGGGTTTCTCGACGTGGTAGTAAGGTTCCATTCCGTAAAATCGGACTAACAATTCATCGATATATTGGGCTGCCCTTACGAAATAATCTGCACCATTTCTGGCCAAAATGAAATCCTGTGGGAATATCTCAAGCATTTGGTCATCTCTTTGCAACTCTTCTCCAAAACAGTCATGAGTATAACCAAGATGCTTCAATTGACCCCATTCAACACCCACCTCTTCTGGGGTAAAGTGTGTCACTGGGACATCACTCATATCGAATCTTATCGTCCCATCTCTGAACACAGGTAAGCCGTGCTTCGCCCTCAATATGCCTTTCTCTACGGGTTCAGGAGTCTGATTTTTACTCATCAATTTCTTCAGTCCTTTCATTTGCTTTGGGACTCTATCGAGGCCAAGAGAAATCCGAGCATCTTCGAGAATGTTGTCGATTCTCACCGTTTGCAACTCGCCCCTTCTGCGAGCGTTTTCCTTCTCGCTTGAAACTCTTAATTCGGTTCTTCCACCGCAAACTTCACCGGGTTTTTCTTCTCCAAAGTCGTCTAATTTCCTGTGATGGCAGTTGATCATTGGAGATTTCTTTTCGCAAACAGTACAGAATCTAACTCCCATCTGTACTCTCAAATCTTTCTGGTCTGCAGCATTTGCAATCAGTCTTTGATTTCCGCCATAGAGTTCAATTGGGAAAAGCGAATGCACAGTCGGCTTTTCTCGAGGAGCACTCTTTTCTGGACGCCCCATTCTACAACCGACTCTTACCGGCGCAGAGTGTTCCCATCTCAGCCTCGAAATCTGTCTAATTTGAGTTAGGATTCCATCGACTGCATGGTCGTCTTCGAGTATTTGTGCCCTGAGGTATTTCTCGGGGTCTTTAGGTCCTAGGTCCGGTAATTGGTTTGCAGCATCTCTACCAATTTTATCGGTTTCAGCGATACCCAACCCTCTCTGCCTAGCATCAGTTTCGGCAGCGATTCGAACAGTTGACCTTTCTCTTTCCAATTCTCTCTTCCGGCTTCCTTCTTCAGATAATGTAACCGCAGCAGAACGCAATTCGCTGATTCTATCAGAGAAAATAGTATTTGCATCCTCGATTTTCATCGGGGCATTACCTTTCAGTGAGTATCCAAGTCCATCTAAGAGAGCCTCCCATCCTTCAGTGATGACTAAATCATCACCATCGTGGTGATGAGCAAGGCCCAGCATCAGTGCACTACCCTTGACCAGACCATGAATTCTCAATACCCACCCATGTGGTATTGAATCAGAAAATATTCCATCTTCTACTGGGATAGCTGGCCCTGGAATTTCCTCGTAATTTATCGCATCTTCCTTTTCCGGCCTAAGTTCATCCATATCCTTAGGATTCCAGCCCTTTACACCTCCGATGAATCGTAAATTCCCATCTCTAACGGTAGCCGTTTCAATTGATTTTAACAATGCAGGAACCCATTCAATGGGTAGGTCTAGCCACCAAGGATTGTTTGCGCCAACTAAAGATGTCGAGAATCGGATTGCAATTTCTTTTGCTGCTTCCCATTTAGGATTTAATGAAATCAAGTAATCTCGCCACTTCCTACGTATGTGGAATCGAGCATCCAAATCCGTATTCTGATTTATTGGAAGGCCGGGAGTCCCATCAGGTAAGTCCTTCCTAGTTGAGCCAATGAATCTGCAAAATTCATCCACGGCTTGTTCACTATCGAGAGCATCGATTAAATCTGCAGCCCACCAATCATGAGAATATGCCGCTGGAACCAAATTTTTGTTGTTCTCCATGAATTCTCCATAGCCTAAAACCAACTCGCCGTTATCCCATATCGATGAAATCTGAGAGCGATCTTCGTTGAATGATTCTGAATCATTGTACTGCTTGAATTCTCCATTTTGGAGAATGGCCCAAGGCCCTTCAGCGATATCACAAGGTGTAATCGCACAAGCTTTACCGGGCCTCTCAATTTTCATTTGTGTTCCAACTGCGATGAAGTCGTCCATGGCAGACATCGAGGCCGCATTGCAAGAACCTGCAGCAAGTCCAGAGGGACGTGCTCTTCCGTATCTAAGACGGAATCCTCCAGGCTCTAAAGGAGCACCAAAGACTGGCCTTCCAGCAATGATGTCTTTCATGAATTTGGAAATCACAGGAACTCTGCGCGATATAAATCCGCTACCTTCGCCTTCACTTGCTTTTTCTTTTCCTTTGTTTGCAAATGCAGAAATAAAGTCCCAACCTGGTACTTTCAGTCTCTCAGTGTGTCTCTGAATCTTTGGAGCTTTCAGACACAAACCTTCTCCGATAACCAGCAAGACTCCACCGCGAATACGTGCTTCATCGATGTTTCTCACACGCCCGTATCCGGCGCATTCAATGTCTTCGGTTGACTCTCCGTTAACCATAACCGGACAAGCTCTAACGATGGTATCAACCTCTTCTGGAGGAGGTCTGTACTGCAAATTTCCGCGATATAATCCGAACTCTTCCTTGACACGCTCGACTTCATCATCGGATGGCTTGTATGCATCAACATCTAACTCTCTGCGAATCATGTCGCCGATCAGTACCGCTAGGGCTTGGGCGGTACCACCTGCGGCCCTGATTGGTCCTGCGAAGTGAATTGATAGGAACTGGGTTCCATCGAGGTTTGGCAGGAGTCTAACTTCGCTAATACCCTCCAATGGTGCGACAAGTACAGCTTCTGTCAGAATCGCAAGGCCAACTCTTAATCCAACATCGATACTTTTCTGCAAGTCATATCCGTTATCTCTGAATCGCTTTGCAACAATTGTGGCCATCTTGATAGAAGTCGTCTCCCGGTCAAACTCTGCAAGTAACTTCCTAATGTCGTCTGCAACCTCTGCACCCTCTAAGTGTTCGATGAGCAGTTTTTCAGTCCTGCTCGCAAGGTCGGAAGCTCTAGGAATTTCAACCTCTAAAGAGTGGTCGAATCCTTTCTTTCTAGCAACTTCAGCAATCTTGTATGCCTCTTCAGTTCTTTCGTCAAGCCATTCTTCGTATGATTGGATTTCTTTCTCCAAACGCTCAATGTCCAAACCCAGCAGCGGGTCGTGAACATCTCTAGCGCCTTTCTGAATCATGGCTAACTATTGGCCCTCTTAGGCGGTGGCTCATAAGGGCTACCACAACCTTCGCAACCTCAAAGGGAAGGTTCATTCGCCTCAAACCAATGGGTTTGTACATGTCAGTTCCCACAATGCTGCGCGAAGATGCTCGCTGGATGCGCCTTGTTGATTTAGTTCGTGAATTGGCATTCCTTGATGGTGGAAATGACGAGGCGTTTACATTAGCTAGCGGGAGAACATCAAGATGGTTCTTCGATATGAAACCGGTGATGATGAATCCAGAAGCAGGGAGATTGGTTGGAGAATTGATGAATCTTAGATGTGACGAAATTGGTGCTGACTTCGTCGGAGGCCTAGAACTCGGTGCTGTGCCATTAGCAGCATTGGTTGTAGCAACAGATTTCACTTCAGAGAGGCTCGGGTTCATGGTCAGAAAGCAAGCAAAAGGACGAGGGGGTAGGAAAACCAACAATCCTGCGGGAATCGAAGGTGCGTCGATTGCAAATGGCGGCCGCGTAATTATCCTTGAAGACGTTACAACAACCGGCGGTTCCGCAATTCAAGCAGTCAAGCGAATCGAAGAAGAAACCGATTGTGAGGTTGTTGCTGTAATCAGTATTCTAGACAGAGAAGAGGGTGGCAAAGAAGCGTTTGAAGATGCAGGAATACCATTCGAAAGCCTTCTAGTTCGGTCTGATATTTCTGGGTGAATAAATTGCAATTAATACCTTCAGACGCAGATCTGAGTGGCCCTACTACCGTCGATTCAACAGCCCCAAAGGGGTTGTTTTTCCATTATGCAGATCAAGCAAAGCCGCTAGCCACTCCGTGGCAGGTAGCAGTTGAGCGGGCGAAAATGGTGAGAAAGTGCAAACTGCCCGACGGCCCTATTCTCGACCCAGCCTGCGGCAGCGGAATACAACTCGCAGCATATTGTGCAATGCTTAGCAGAAAAGGGGTGGGAATTGAGATGCATGAGCCAACTGCTCAAGCTGCAAACTCAAATTTACGACGTGTTGCTGAACATGGATTCGGTGATAGTCTCCTAGAATCGAGAATTCAAGTTGGTGACGGGACAATTGGCGATGCGAATCAAAAATTCGCAATGCTGCACCTCGACCCCGCGCGCCCTCGTAATTCTAGAACACACAGTCTAGATGAAATGGCACCTACACTACCAGATATTTTTACAGCATGGAAAGACAGTTTAATCGAGACAGAAAGAGGTCCTGCAATTCTTCTAGACCTTTCTCCAAGACTTGATTCGAGTCAACAAATGGAAGTAGAAGAAATCGTAGATTTGTTTTGGCCCGAGATTGGTAAAACATGGGTTTGGACAAGCAGAGGTCGAGGGAGAGTCGACAGACTTTCATTGTGGATTGGACAATTATCTTCACCAAGCATTCCAAGGAGATTTGTGCGGATTCCACCAGATATCAAATCCAAACCATTGGTCATAGAGGGAGATTATTCTGAAGTTTCAGAACATCGACGACCACCGAGAAAAGGCGAGTACGTCACAATCCTTGATGCCGCTCTTGTAGAATCTGGCTTGGCTCATGAATATCTCAGAGAAGTCATTGATGAGGGCTCAGTAACCTGGAGTATAGCGAATGGAAGGAGGCCTCAAATTCATCACTCGAGTCCAGTAAATTTTGAAAATCAGAATCAAAAATTATTGGTTCAATCTACTGGCCGTATCGTTAAATTAGTTCATACCGATTTGTCAATGGATACAATTTCTCACCTCGTCGATGCATCTAGAGAATACGGCTTTGGAAAATTAACTCTCAGAATGACAGTAGATCCAAACCTTCAGCCTAAACTGCAGGGTAGCCTTGACAGGCAACTCGCATCAAAGGGGGGACCGCACAGCGGATTTGTTGCAAAACAGCCACACGATGCGATGTTACTTTTGTGTCTAGAATAACAATAGGCTTTTAGCACCACGAACAG
>JBMYVD010000022.1:0-22675 GCA_049606035.1 Candidatus Poseidoniaceae archaeon
AAGAGTCTGTTGAATCAGATGAAGACGTTGAAGAAGCGGAAGATTCAGAAGACGAGTCAGATGAAGAAGAAACAACCGAAGAGGTTGTGGAAGAGGCTCCAAAGAAAAAGAAGAAATTCTAAGGTGAACAAAAATGTGGGAACATAGAGCAGTATCGCAAAAGCAGTTTGAAGAAAGTGGCAGGATTTCACCATCTGAAACATATGTCCAGTTAATGGACAAAGTCGAGGATGCAGTAAAAGAAGCATCAAAGATGCCGTTTAACCATGAGGAATTCCTGAATTATGTCCCTCGCGAAGGGCCATGGGAAATGGTGCATGCTACTGATAACACCAAGGAAGACCCGAGGACACGATATATCGGTCCAGGCTCTCCTAAGCTGCTCAATACAAACCTGGTTTTGGGGTCAACTTGGATTGAGTCAGAGAGATTCAAATTCGAAAGAAGAATTAGCACAATTTCTGACTTCCTGAAACAGAAGACTGTCGTCAATGCTAACATGTGGACTCCAAAACAACTGGTAACCACACAGACTTTCTTTTTCTGTTCGACCGGTGACGAGGACAGACTAGGTGGCTCTTTCCTAACCGGAGAGACACTTTCTGATAACCACCCCTTGCTAGGAACTGGCGGCTATGAAGATGGAGACCCAGAGTGGGAACCTATCCTTTGGGGACTTGGTCACAGAGGAGTTGTTCCTGATTCTGACCCACAAGACAAGGTATACTATCCGTCTCTAATGCACAGAAATGTCGCATTCAACAACAGGTTTGGTTGGATTAGGTATTCACCAGCAGGATTTGGAAAAGACGCTAGCGGATACATTATGACAAAGCCAACTACCTGGATTACTCCTGCAGTAGATGGAAACAGAGATACTGCAACCGCATTCAATCTTCTTGTCAATCTTCCAGACCGCCGTATTTCATTCGGTGAAGAAGGAATAACTGACGTTTACTTAACCACTGGTAAGACGTCCTTGTACACTATGATGGGAATGATGTCATCCTCCACTGTTCGCCAAATGTTCGGAGCAGGTTCAGAAATGGTGCCATTAGAATTCCACTGCATTGAACCTGGATTGGATGAGTGGATCAAGAACGCAACAGATGAAGACAAGTATTCAAGATTGTTCGAAGTTACAGGAACCTTTGGATACCTGCTAACAGACCCTAACATCGGCACTCTAGGAGGAGCATCAAAGAGACGCAGACTACTGGTCTACCCGCAAGACCAAGGGAATTTGTTGACATGTGTTAACGCAAGTCAAGTTGCTGACCATGCGCTGAAGTCAAACTATGCAGCTACGGTATTCACCAAACTTGACCAAGCAGATTTCATGAACAGAGTTACTCGCAGATACAAGGCATATGCTGACTTGATTACCGCAAGTGACCAAGCCAAGGGTGCAAGATGGATTAGCCAGGCTCAGGTTGGAGACAACAAGAAACTCGGACCGAATGTCCACTCCATCCTTGCAGTTCGTGGATATGACGTGTTGAATCTGGACGAGTACATGGAAACTTTCAACGATGTTTCCGCTGCTCCTGAGAGATTGATTCGACGTGTTGTACAGTCCGTTGCTACAAACGCTCTGAAGACGTTATTCCCTCTCGACATGTTAGGAGAATCTGGTGGCGTTCAGCCATTCTCACACATCTTTGCACCAAAGGAAGGTGGAAGTGAGCAAGCATTGGTCTACTACACAGACATTAGGTTCCTCGTTCCTACCTCAATAGACAAATTACGCTCAATTACAGGAGCGAGAGGTGCCGACAGAGGACGAATGAGAGAAGCATTCGCAAACATGACCGGAGCAGACCCAATGACTGGACTATCAATCAGCGACCTTTGCTTACCATTCCTCGCTGACATGGGAGAAGACTCATGGCAAACAGGAACTGGACTAAACGAAGATGAAATTATCGTTGAAGTTACAATGGCTGTCAACCCTGCAGTTGTCTGGAAGAACCTACTCGAACCAACAACAAAGGAGGTTTTCGACTTACCAAAGGGCAAGAAGGGCACCTCTGCAAATGTTTGGGGAGATGTTCTAATGAACAACGAACCACTTCATGAGAAGTTGGTCAAGGACGGGCAAGGACACTATCTTGACATTCTGAAATTAGCTTATCACTGGAGCCATAACAAATCAAAGGACCTTCACGGTATCTGATTTGCTGAAACCGCATTTCACAATGCAAATGGCAAAAGAAGTTCACAGCATTGGCGGTGCTGGTAAGATACTTTGAGTTCAAAATATCAGTATTGTTATAAGAATCGTGCAGTGAAATTGTAGACATGGCATCGCCTAGGCGCTACATCATTTCGTCTGCACTTTTCATTCAACTGCTTATGCTAAGCGCAGTTGCTTCCCCACTAGCAGATAGTGTCAACCCACTGGGCGACTTCACAAAAATGAATGATGACTTATTGGAAGAGTTAGAAAATAATGAGAATTCAAAACTGATTCCAGTCATCTTCCAACTCAACTCCCCAATGACCGACAGTGATGAAACCCATCTAGTAGAGCTAGGATTTGAGTTGCTGGGCAGAGCACCTCTGGTTGATGGTGGATTGGTTGAAGGAACAATTGGCGAAGTTCGTGAACTATCGAATTGGGACAGAATTGAGTACCTTGAACTTGACAAACCTCTCGAATTCTTCTACTTGCCATCTGAATTTGGAGGAGAACCTACAACCGATGCAGGAATCATGATGCATGAAACTACTCACGTTGTTACTGCTACCGACTCTTGGAGTCGTGCAATCATATCCCCAACTGGCGAAGTCGAATACGAAATCGACCAATCATTCACAGAATGGGATGGTGACGGAACTGCAATTGTGGATTTGGACACAGGTGTAGATGCAGGTCACCCTGACTATGACTATCTCGAGCCATGGACAGGAGACAAAGCAATTTATTCCGCTAAATTCGATGGTGTCGGCTGGACTGAGACAAGGAACTCAGACACATCATCTGGTCACGGAACTCACGTTGGAGGAACAATCGCAGGGAACGGCGATGCTTCTAGTGGACGAAGAGCTGGTGTTGCCAAGGGTGGACAACTTGTTGCGCTAGGAACTGGAGATGGCGCTTCCATCTTCGCTGCTGAGCAAGGCCTAGAGTGGACTTATGCACATTCCACACCAGGTCAAAATCAACACCACATTCGTGTTGTTTCTAATTCCTGGGGAACTGACGGAGATTACAACCCACAAGGAGTAATCGCCCAGTTAACTGACAAACTAACCTACGAGAACGGAGTTGCGGTAATTTTTGCCGCATCTAATTCGGGAGGATCTGGAGCAGAGTGCTCGGGTGATCTGCGAACCAATGTCTATGCAAACACTCCTTCAGCAATATCTGTTGCAGCACTTACCCATGACGGAACTGCAGTTACATCATTCTCGTCCAGAGGCTGTATGAATCAGCAGCACACTTGGCCAGATGTAGGAGCACCGGGACGTGACATTTGGGCTACTGCTCCAAGAGGAACTGCAATCGATGCATCTACCCGTACACAGGGTGACTTGTACTACATGGCAATCTCTGGAACATCGATGGCTACACCACACGTCGGAGGCATTGCAGGACTGGTCCTGAATGCAGCACCTTCGCTTGGTGTTGCCGATTACCACAGAGACGACCACGATTTTGGAGACAGTCTAGTTGGCGGAGATGGCACTGCAGCATATGGACAGTACGAAAATTGGGATAGTGAAAACTACAGTAGAGTCCACGAATTCGAATTAATTCTTGAACTCACATCAAGATACGATGGAATGGCAAATTCATGCGAGGACGGAAACAGTGAGGATGGATGTGCAGACATTCCTGAAGAATGCTACAGAAGCGCAACCGGTGGATGTCACGACTGGCGTGTCGGACACGGCCTCACAGATACCGACGCTGCTGTTGCACTAGCAAGAACTCTACAACTCATGAGAGACCAAAACGGAGATGGGATAGTGGACCACCCTGAATACAACGTTTGGGATGCTTACGAAATCTATCAAGAGATGATGGGGACTGCAACAATTCCAGTAAACACTGACCGAGTTAAGCACGCTTGGAAAGGTGACTGGAACCACTTTAACAACGGTGCAAACGGTGCGGTATACTACACTGAAGATTCTCACTATGTCTTTATTCCAAATGGAACAGAGCGATTAGAAGCAACACTAGCCGCATCTGAATTTGAGTTAGAAACTGCACAAGCAGGTCAACTTCAACTCTCAATCGATTTGGGAGAAGACGGCTCAAATGATGGACAAGGACAGGGAATCAGAATAGCTGATACTTGGTACTATGATTTGGATGTAGACAGTTCACACTGGGGCAAGTGGGCACACTTCGATGTAACCGGGCAAGCAATCACATTGTTCGGTGTGATTGAAGACCCTGAATTCTTTGAATCAAGAATCCCATACACTGTAGACGTTTTACTCACCCTTGACCTAAGCCAGCCGGTCGACATAGCATTTGAACAGAGGCCAGATTTCTACTCCGACCTCGACCCTGCTCCTCCTTCAGAGGTTTATGATTCAGATAACGATGGCAAACTAACCTTCACAAGACTAGTCTATGACCAGGCGGCAGTTGTGGCATTGATTAAGCCAAAAGACATGGGTGGAGAAGAAGACAAAGAAGGATTCTTCGCATCGCTCACTGGTATATACACAGAATATCCACTCGCTATGTCCTTCCTATCTCTGATTCTTGTTGTTGCATTGGTAGGATTAGGATACAGCCTCAAAGAGTCAAATAATCGTGTAGTACTTTCAGATAAAGAGTACGAAGATGATGTCCTAGAAGCAGAGATTGCTCAAGATTGAGACCTAAGAAAGACTTTGTATCTCCGTCACTGGAGAAATACCAGGGATAAGCATGCTGACCTTAGATGAAGTACATAGCGCACAAACAGCGTGGGGAGATGGAATTGTTGCAATTGCGTCCGCACATTCATCTGGTGGAGACTTTGTGGCGATTGCTAGAAACCACGTAGACACACTTTATGCATATGGAATTTCGAAAGTTTTGTTCAAGCCCACGCTAGCTGCAGTTGAACAGTTCAGGCCGGATTTTGAGAGCGCATTATCCTATTTCGTTGCGTCAAATAACGCATGCCTTGAAGACAAAGGATTCGCAATTAAGGGCTGGACCAAAGTCAGATTCGAAAACTCAGATGTGATACTAAGTGAAGATTCTGCAACAGCAATGGGGAATTATTTCTTTACAACTCCCGAAGGAGATGAGGTAAAGGTAGAGTATACGTTTGGGTACATCACCGATTCTGATGGCAAATTGAGAATAAATCTACATCATTCCTCAATGCCAGCAATGATTGAATAATTCTGATAGATGAATCAATAGTTTCCTTTCAATCATACTATATGCTTAGACGCATAGGGAGCACCATGTCAATTATTGCAGCATACAATAAGGCTTGGGAAGATGGCGACGTAGAGGCACTAGCTGAAATCATTCACGATGATTTCGTGTTCAACCCTCACGTTGGAGGAATAACAATGGGTAAGTCAGACCTACTCGGATTTGCTGGCTCAGAGGGTGGACCAAAATCAGAAAACGATAGAATCCTATTCGAGAACGACGAGGTAGGAGTCGCACATTCAATCGTACACTTCTCAAATGGATCTGCTTCAGAGGCAGTTATGTCCTTCATTAAATTCAAGGATGGGAAGATAATCTCTATGGAAACCGGTGCAACACCACTTTCCGATGACTACAAACTTGTAGGCCAAGAGTGAAGTCCCTCCTTCCGGAGATGATGGTTTAATTATGAACCGTGGTTCAGCATAACCATTGGTTTGGCAATCTTCGATTGCATATGCCACTAACATTCAAGAGGCTTCAGAATCACGCTATACCATGGTTGAGATGCCAACACTTGGTAAGCGAGTCAAGATTATCGCACAAAGTCCAAGCGGCAGCACGTCGCATCAAGGAGTTGTACTTCCAGGTGCTGCACCTGACCATTTGACGATTAAGTTAGCAAATGGGTATAACATCAGTTATCCTTTGAGCAGTGTAGATTCAATTGAAGAAATCGGAGATTCGACAACTCCCGGAAGAGTTGAAAATTCAATCGACCAAAATCAAGAGTTACCCAAAGTGACTATCATCCACACTGGTGGAACAATCGCATCCAAAGTCGATTACACCACGGGTGCTGTAATTGCGAGATTCGAGCCTGAAGAACTCTTGGCTAGTGTTCCCGAAATTTTGGAAATTGCAAACATTGACGCTGTCAAATTAGGAAACATGTGGTCTGATGACATTAGACCAACTCATTGGAACAAGATGATTGATGCATGCCAAAATGCATTCGATTCAGGTTCGGTAGGAGTTGTCATCACACATGGAACCGACACTCTTCACATTAGCGCATCTGCGCTATCTTTTGCCTTTTCAGGAAATGGCGGAAAGCCAGCAGGCAGAATCGTTTTCACAGGGTCACAGAGATCATCTGATAGAGCATCATCCGATGCTACAGAAAACCTGCTATCCGCAGTATATTGGGCTGCTAATGGTCCAGAAGTAACCGGTGAAGGTGATGCTGCGGTGACCGTGATGCACGCAGGCTCCGGGGACGGAGTTTGCGCGGTTAGCCCGGGTGTTGCTGTCAGAAAGATGCATTCTACTCGAAGGAATGCTTTCCAGATGGTTAACGGTGAAAGGATTAGCGAAATCACAATCACAAGAGATGGGCTCTCGCATACACCAACTAGCCTCAGCAGTAACCGTGAAATCTCAAGTCCGACAAAATATGACACAAATATCAGAATTGCTCAATTTATCGCGGGCCCACATTTGCATAATGACTTGCTAGACGCTGCAATAAGTTCTGGTTATTCAGCAATCATGATTCACGGCACCGGACTAGGTCACCTTCCAATCGAGAACCCGAATGGTGACGCACCAGAAAATGAAGAGTTGTACAACACAATCAAATCTTCACCTATCCCTGTAATCATAGCAAACCAGTGCATCAACGGACCGGTTGATTTGAACGTCTATTCAAAGGGACGTAACCAGCAGGAAATCGGCGTATTAGGTCACGGTGGAACCTCTTCTCCAGAGGCCCTTCTCGCCAAGGTACATTGGGCATTATCTAACGGAAAGGACCTTTCCATATTGGGCCAAAATCTCTGTGGTGAGAATCAACCAACTCTCAGGTCATAACCGCTTTAATGAAGAACCGTAAAGGAGTAGGAGTGCTATGTCAAGGGATTCGAGTGACGCTCTCGAGGACTTGAAGTACCGACGAGAGAAGGTGCAAATGGGAGGCGGTCTGAAGCGCCAAGAAAGCATTCGTGCTTCAGGCAGAGGCACTGCAAGAGACAGAATTCGTAATCTCTTAGATGAGGATTCATTCGTTGAAATTGATACATTTCTAACTCACAGAACGTCTGACCATGGCATGTTCATGCATGAAACATTGGGAGACGGCGTAGTGTGCGGTCACGGCACCGTAGATGGAAGAAGAATCTACTGCTTTGCTCAAGATTTCTCTGTTCACGGCGGGTCAATGGGTGAAATGCATGCCAAGAAAATCTCGAAAGTTGTAGAGATGGCAGAGCGCTCCAAGGTTCCAATTGTAGGGATTTGGGATGGTGGTGGCCAGCGTGCTCAAGATGGTGTAGCATCGCTTGGAGGAACTGGTGAGTTACTCGACAGGTTGGTACAGTGTTCGGGCAGGATTCCAATGATTTCACTCGTACTTGGCCCTGTAGTCGGAGTATCTGCTCTTGGCGCAAGCCTAGCCGATTTCACTATTCTAGGAAATGAACACGGACAACTGTTCATGTCATCTCCTCTCGAGACACCCGAGTGTATCAATGGAGAAGTCGACGCTGCAGGATTGGGTGGAGCAACACTGCATGCAAGTCGCTCGGGTATTGCTTGCCTAATTGCAGAAGATGAAGAAGAGGCATGCGCATTAGCTGCTGACATACTCGGTTTCCTACCGGATAACAATCAATCAAGTCCTCCAATTGAGATGACCGCTGATGAACCTACACGACTAAATCCTGATCTGACTACACTTGTACCGGATAACCCGAATCGCCCGTATGACATGGTCAAGGTGATTGAAGAAATTGTAGACGATGGTATCTTCATGGAATTATTCAACTCCTATGCAGAAAATATTGTAATCGGTTTCGCTAGATTGGATGGTAAAACAATCGGAGTAGTCGCTAATCAACCCAAGGTCCTTGCTGGTTGTCTAGATATTGATGCTTCAATCAAAGCAGCTAGATTCATCAGAACTTGTGATGCGTTCAACATTCCATTGGTTACTTTCGAAGACGTACCCGGTTTCTTACCTGGAGTTGTTCAAGAATGGGGTGGAATCATCCGCCACGGAGCAAAACTGCTCTTCGCCTATGCAGAGGCAACCGTCCCAAAGATGACTCTAGTAACTCGCAAAGCGTACGGCGGCGCTTACCTAGCAATGAGTTGTAAACACCTTCAATCAGACTACAACATCGCTTGGCCTACAGCAGAGTTAGCGGTTATGGGAGCAGAAGGTGCGGTAAACATCATTCACAGAAGAGAGATTGCCGCTGCAGATGAAGATAAGAAAGAGGAAACTCGTCAACAATTAGTTGAAGAGTACAAAACAAAATTCGGCGACCCATATGTTGCTGCAAGAAATGGATGGCTCGATGATGTCATTGAACCTGAAGAAAGCAGGCTAAGGCTAATTCGTGCGCTCAGAATTTTATCTTCAAAGCGAGAATGGTCTCCACCAAAAAAGCATGGTAATATCCCACTGTGATCATTCCTTCTTGGTCAACACCATGTAACCAAGAAGAAGTATAACCACTATACCCAAACCGATTGGTAGCAACCAATCGCTTACCACAATCTCAGACTCTGAATCATCTTTGGTATTGGTTGCAGGTGCAAGTTCAATTTCTTTGGTATCTACATTTGACCAGACCTGAGCATTACCATCCCATACTTTTACCTCGACCTCAAAGGTTCCAACCTGATTTGTATTAGATGTAGTTAGACATGTCAATAGAACATTACCAGTACATTCAGTATTCTGTTCAATCGAGTTATTTGCAAACTTAACAGAATAAATCAAGCTCTCATCCCCATCATTGTCAGATATCGTCCACAAAACAGAAAGAACGTTACCCGAATAATCCAATGAAGAGATGCTAACGGTTGGTAAATCAGCCACCGGTATGATGTTTACATTAAGGATGGCAGTAGTCGAGTTAAATCCATCACTAACTGCCATTGTGTATGTTGCAGAGCCATGTACATTTGGTGCTGGCACGATAAGTAATTCATCACCGTTCAGAGAATAACCTACCAGTTCTGACTCTCCAGAGAGAGTGAATGTTAGCGAGTCATCATCGACATTGATGGTGTAATTTTCCAAGTTTATCGATTTGGATGAATCTTCATCTATGTCAACAGTGAAAGAGGTGGATGAAAATTCAATTGGGTCATCAACAGCCTCGACGTTAATCGGAACGACGACTTGAACTGGCTCTGTAATACCATCCGAGACATAGAAATCAATCAATTCAGCACCATTCCAGTGCGTCTGAGGGTCGATTAGAACAGTTGAGGAGGTCGAAGTAATCCGAATCCCCGGATATTCACGAGCCGCAACTACAACCAATTCATCTCCCTCCGGGTCGCTAACGTAATTTGAGAAATCCACCACAATACTTGGTCCGTCCTCAATAGTCGCCTGTTGTGGCACCGTTTCATATTGTGAAACAGGATCGTTTACAGGAAGTACTGTGATGTTTGCAACAATGTCAACCATTTCGTCACTTGTCCTCAATGTGAGATTAATTTGTGACTTGCCGTCCCATTCTGGGTCAGCAACATGAGAAATTGTAATGTCATCAGCCAGATTCAAGACTTCAAGCTTTGTTGAATTCTGTCCGAACAGTTCGGCAGATTGGAATTGAATCCCCTCACCATCGGGGTCTGTAGCAAAAATATCTGCATCAATGGTAACTGAGCCGTGTTGGTCAAGAATGATTTCAGGTATTGGCTCTGAAATTTGCATTGGAATACCTACACGGTTGACGAATATGTCCAGCCAATCAGAAAAAGAGTGGTCCTCTATTCTTAATTCAATTAACGATGGACCTGGCAATAGAGAAGTCCCATTCAAGTCACAGGATGCAACATCATTTTGCAGTTCACCGAGGACAATTTCACCATCTGGTAACGTGCATGATACATTCCCAAACGCAGTGCTTCCATCACGCATAGTCACATTTGCAGAAATAGTGAATGATTGATACAGCATTACAGATGGTAGGCTAGAAGTGATATTCTCCATTTTGTACAACCTTGAGCGGCTCATGTCCTCGTCGATGTAAGCATCTGAATCAGATGACACAGTCTTATCCTCTCGGTTGAATGCTACTTGATACGCTGAATCATCTCCTTTGAGAGAGAGATTCAGATATGGCAATATATGCTGCATGGCATGATTCTGTTGACCATCTCTACCCATTGTAGAATCACCATCTGCAAACCGCTCAAAGAAGGTATCAGTGGTCTGATATCCAATGTGGTTTGCGCCTCTTGGGTACATGACTTGCCATGCGCCTGGCCATGAATTTAGGTAAGGAATGACGTTCTCACTTGCAGGAGCTATGTCATCGGTTGTACCAGTCAAAAACAATGCTATTGAAGGCCGAGAGAGAATTACAGATTCAGAATGTTCACTCTGTGAGCCATCCAATCCAAGTCCAAACAAACCATCGATTTTGAAATCTGTGCTCTTCACGATCTCTGCTGCATAGTGAGCACCCGTTCCGTGACCGCCCAGTGCGATGTGGTTCATTGCAAACATTCCTTGCCCTCCAGGCACGGTAGGTATCGAACCGTTATTCCACCCTCGCAGTGTGTATTCTACTGCCTCGAAATTAGTTCCATCTTCAACTACCAAAGTAATGTAATTCCAAGGAGAGGTTGCGTCTTGAAACCACTCGTATTGCTCGTTACCTTCGTCTTCATCACCATAGAATACAACTACTGCAAACGGTCCGTCCTGAGCCATGTTAGTTTCTTCACCATCACTTAATGCTGGGTAAGAAATTCTGAATTCCCCAATTTTTTCATCTTCACCAACTTGCCACCCAACAAAACCTGGATTTTGGTTCTGATTTGGAAACTGGTCTGCCATTACAACTGGAGCAAGAAGGATAATCAAAACCAGATAAACTCGTTTCAACCTAAATGCACCTCCGTAGCAATCAACCGTGTCATTAGAAGCGAAAGCGATGGAAGTTTTTCTGAGTATTGCGGCGCCCAAAGTGTAGCCCAGGAATGTAAATGCTGGGCGCAAAGCAACCATCTTCCATCCGCATTTGTTGACAAAAATTCTATCCGAGATTCAAAATCTCCAGCCATTTTCTCATACCTAACGGAGATGTCTCCACCATCATCATCGAAATTTACAATGAAATCCGGTTTAGATTCTACCAGATTCCACGGGCCATCCTCGTCAAGTTCTCTTTTCCCCCCCATCTGAGTAATCTTGCCACCGGATTTAGTCCACGCCGCAGCAACGGAGCGAGCCGTTCCACCTCCACCGATAATGCCCATTACGCCCTTGGATTTCTTTCCGAAAGCTTCGGCTACCATACACATTCCCGGACCGTCAGTAGAACCAGCCCACCATGTAATTCCGTCCCAGCGAAGGGTGTTGACAGAGCGTATATCCATGGCATTGTCAATACATTTTACTGCAGCGATTGAAAGTTGATGTTTGAGTGGTGATGTAAGTGACAACCATACATCTTCATCTCCTAGGACTTGAGCATCAATTTTACCCGTAACAAGTGGGGCATTAGGTAAACGAGGGTCTGCTTCGCTATGTTCGGCACAGGAGGCGGCAACCGCCCTTTCCAGCAGTGTATTTGCCCTGAACTTACCCAATGGTGAACCCACATATTCCCAATCCGGCGGGGAAGGGAGACCATCTGCATAACCCCAAGCAAGTGCGTTCTCAACGCCGTCGGTTGGAATTACTACTACACCTTTCAAGCCCGGAATGTCAACACCATCTTGCCTTGAGAGGTGTGCATGCACCAGTGCTGTAAGCACAGGGGATAGGGAGTGGACAATAGGATTGCCCGCAACAGCGTGACGCACTCTCCCCATGAACAGAGATTTCGCAATTAGTACTTGAATAAGTCTGTGTTAAGTTTGAATCAAGATGGGGCAAACCGAGGTAATTCTCAATAAGGAGTGTGCCATAAGAATTCCATGGCAGTTGCTGAGAGGGGCTCTTTCCTGTGGTTCATGATGGCTGTAACTCAAATCTGGCTTTCACTGAAACTCATGGAACAAGTTGACGCTGCAATTACAACTTTATTCGGAACGGGTGCTGCGGCATGTTTTATTCTTGCTTTGGTTGTTTTTAGACAAGAACAAAGGGATTTACTAATCAACCCAATGAAGAACATGCAGAAGGAAGTCCACTCTGACCAAATGGCAAAGCAAGGAAAGGGCGTTGGATTCGGAATTGGAATGTGGGTCCTAACAATAATTGTAGGTACCCTATTCTTCTGAGTGGTTCTGATGGTTGTAACCGACCCAACAGACGAGCTGTTTAGCGGTTTTTGGCCAGTAATGAGAAGATTTCTTTTCGCCTTTCTCCCCTTGTGGGTTTTCCTGATTGGTTACTCTGCTGGGCTGAATGTTATAATCGCAGCAATCATAGGTGGAGCGTCGGTATCTTTGGTCGCAATTTATGAAAAAAAGAAAATCGAAGAAGAATTATCCAAAAACGATGACGGCAATAAGGTCATTAAGTAACGAATGCAGGGGAGGTTGGGGTCGCAATGGCTGTTTTTGATTGGTTAGCAGATATATTCGGCTTTACCGCACCATCTGTAATCGAGATTATTTTCGTTTGCTGTGCAGTATTCGGTTCGCTATTTTTCATTGTGATGATGTTACTAATGCTGGTAGGTGACGTTCTTGGAGGAGTCATCGATACTGCTTTTGACACAGACGTAAGCATGGACAGTACACTTGCGTTTGAATTATTCAGCCTGCAGGGAATTGCTGCTGCAATTATGATGTTTGGATTAACTGGAATGTTCGTGGTTTCAGCGACAGACCAGGAAATTATCGCTGTTATTTCAGGTGGCTTTGCAGCTGGTGGCTCGTTATACATGGTAAGATACATGATGGCAGGAATTTCCAACCTTCAGGCTGATGGAACCATGAAGCACGCTAACGCCGTTGGGGCCAAAGGCCACGTATACTCACGAATTAAGCCAAATGAGGAAGGAGAAGTACAAGTCGCAGTCGATGGAACTCTGCGTACTCTCCTAGCAAGAGGTAGAGACAAAACAAAACTAATTCCAAGCGGTGAGCTGATTAAGGTCGTAGATGTAATCGGATCCACTTTGATTGTAGAGCCGCTTAGCGAGGGTGATGAACTAACATCAGAAGAATAATGAGGTGAATAAAAATGGATACTGGAGTAACACTATTCCTGCTAATTGCAGGTTTTGGACTGATTTTTGCATTCGGAATAATATTGCTTGTAACAAGATACAAGCGCTGTGCGTCTGACGAAATTCTCGTCGTATACGGACGTGTTGGCGGCGGCAAAGCATCACGCTGTATTCACGGTGGTGCCACACTTGTTTGGCCATTGATTCAGGATTGGAAAAAGTTGAGTCTAATTCCAATGACAATCAACATCCCATTGACAAACGCCCTGTCTCTACAGAACATCAGAATCAACGTTCCATCCACATTCACAGTGGGTGTTAGCACAGACCCGCTAATCATGAACAACGCTGCAGAAAGACTTCTGCACTTGACTCCAAACCAAATCGAGTCAATGGCGTCTGAGATTATTTTCGGCCAACTGCGTCTCACTGTTGCATCTCTAACTATCGAGCAAATTAACCAGGACCGTGACCAGTTCCTAGAGTCCATCCGTGACAACGTCGGTCACGAACTGAACAAGTTGGGTCTGAACCTAATCAACGTTAACATCACAGATATTACTGACGACTCAGACTACATCGAGTCTATCGGTAAGAAGGCAGCAGCAATCGCTGTCAACGCTGCAAAGGCTGACGTCGCTGCAGCAAACCGTGATGGTGACATCGGACAAGCAGAAGCACACAGAGTTCGTGACATCCAAGTTGCAGAAAACGCTGCTGCTGGTGAAATCGGTAAGAAGGGTGCAGATGCAGCACAAAGAAAGGAAGTCGCTGTTCTCGAAGCAACTGCAATAGAGGGAGAAAACACCTCCAAGGCAAGCATTGCAGAATACAATGCTAACCTAGCTGAAAAGGAAGCAGAAGCAATGCAACGTGCTGAAGTTGCACGCAGAACTGCAGAAATGGAAGTTCAAAAGGCACAATATATGCTTGAGCAAGAGAGACTTAAGGCTGAAGAAATAGTTCGCGAAGAAATCGCCAAGACTCAGATTGAAATCGCTGCAGAAGCAGAAGCGGAACGCCAGCGCCGTGTCGCTGGTGGTGAAGCAGATGCTATCCTAGCAAAGTACCATGCTGAGGCGGAAGGTGTGAGAGCCGTTCTAGAGGCTAAGGCTGCAGGTTACTCGAACCTAGTTGCAAGTGCAGGTGGCGACCCTAAGGCCGCTGCCACGCTATTGATGGTCGAGAAGATCGAAGACATCGTCGCTCGCCAGGTCGAAGCAATTTCCAACCTACAAATCGACAAGATCACAGTTTGGGATTCTGCTGGAGGAAAAGGAGAAGGCTCAACCGCCAACTTCGTATCCAGTCTAATCCACTCACTACCACCTGTGCATGATGTTGCAAAGATGGCAGGAGTAGACCTACCAGACTACTTGGGTAGTATGAAAGAGGAATGAAACCCGCATTTGCATCCCTTGAAGGGACAGTGGTTTCAAAAACCCTCTAAGCCGGAAACGGCCCATGCAGAGCGACCTAGAAATTGCAAGAGCAGCAAAGATGGAGGACATATCCGCCATCGCTTGGAAACTTGGAATTGGTGACGGCGAATTAATGCCTATGGGAATTGGTAAAGCCAAGATCACTTGGGATGCTTTAAAGAATCGAATTTCGAAACCTCAGGGATCTCTTATCCTAGTTACTAGTGTAAATCCAACTCCATTCGGAGAAGGCAAGACAGTAACCACAATTGGCCTCACCCAGGCACTAAACCGAATAGGTAAGCGCGCTACATGCGTGATTCGTGAGCCATCTATGGGTCCAGTATTCGGAATCAAGGGAGGAGCCGCTGGGGGTGGCCTATCTCAAGTTCTGCCGATGGAGGACATCAACCTCCACTTCACGGGAGACCTTCATGCAGTTACCAGTGCGCATAATCTCCTCTCCTCAATGATTGACAATCACTTGAAGCACGGTAATGACCAACAAATCGACTCTTCAAGAATCATTTGGCCTAGGGTCGTCGACCTAAACGACCGCTCTTTGAGAAACGTTACAGTTGGACTTGGAGGCCCAGCTAATGGAATGGTTAGAGAGGACAGATTCGACATTACCGCTGCTAGTGAAGTCATGGCGATCCTCGTTTTAGCAACCGATTACGCTAACTTAAGAAAGAGACTTGGTGAAATTGTAATCGCACAAAGATTCGATGGCACTCCTGTAAAGGCGGATGACATCGATGCTGCAGGAGCCATGAGTCTACTCCTTCGTGATGCATTCCTACCAAATCTCGTCCAGACGCTTGAAGGAGACCCCGCTTTCATACATGGAGGTCCATTTGCAAACATCGCACACGGCAATTCATCAATCATCGCTGACAAATTGGCTTTGAGTGCTGCTGATTTCGTTGTTACAGAAGCCGGATTTGGCTCTGACATGGGTGCTGAAAAATTCATGCACATCAAGGCAGCAAATTCTGGGAAATCAGCAGATTGTGTTGTTATGAACGTGACTGTACGCTCGATGAAGTTACATGGTGGCGCATTTGGCGACCGTGCTGCTAGAAGACCATCTAAGGAAGAAATTGAGAAAGAAGACGTAGACGCAGTAAGGGCAGGAGCACAGACAAATCTAGACAGGCACATTAGGAACATGAGCCAATTCGGAATGCCTGTTGTAGTATCCGTGAACAGATTTGCAAGCGACACCGATGCTGAACTGAAGTGTTTGATAGATTGTGCAACTGCATCAGGCGCTGCAGAAGTATGCCTTACAGAAGTTCACTCCAAAGGAGGAATGGGTGGAGCACCTCTCGCTAAGGCGGTAGTTTCTGCATGCCAAGACCACATCGCAGCAGGAAGACCATTTACACCGTTATTCAATAACGATACACCCATCGAAGAAAAGGCCCTGCGAGTAGCCACAAGAATCTATGGAGCAGAGGGAATTAACATCCATGCCAAAGCAGATAGACAACTCAAACAAATCAAGTCTTGGGGATACGGTAATCTTCCTGTATGTATGGCAAAGACACAGTACTCATTCAGCCATGACCCTAACCTATTGGGCGCACCATCTGGCTTTGAAATCCCAATCCGTGAGTTTAGATTGAATGCTGGTGCAGGGTTTGTAGTCGCTGTCCTTGGTGAAATTATGACTATGCCTGGCCTACCAAAACGTCCAGCAGCAGCAGATATGGACATGGACGAAAATGGTAATTTGCTCGGCGTATTCGGGTGAACTGATGCAGGTACTAAAGCGTGAATTCGGCTTGTACCGAATTCGCATCGATTGTGAAGATGACCTTTGGACGGTAGCTCGTCTTTGTGTCAAAGGGCGAAGCATCGGAATGCTTGGCGAGAGAAGGGACCAAACTACTGCAGGTCAAGAAGGCGGCAGAGCAAAATCTGCCGAGAGAAAGAAGATGTGGATTAAATTGGCAATCGAATCAAATGAATTTCACACATTCGCAGACACACTGAGAGTTCATGGAATAATTGAGGAAGCCCATTTCGACATTGGTAGCCACCACACACATATCGTCGAAGTTCGAGATGAAATCGAATTAACTTCCCAAAAGGATTTTCCAAAAGTTGACCATGACCTTATTTCTCAAGCCTGTTCAAACAGTGGTAAAGCCAAGGTTGTCATTATCGTGGTAGAATCTGACGAGGCTATTCTGTACGAGGTTACCGGAAGAGGCATTCGAGAAGTATCCACCTGGACAATGAGAGGTGGAGGAAAGTACACTGGCGCAAAAGTTAGCGAAGGTGTATCGAAATCATTCTTTGAGAAGATTTCCAACGAGGCAAACGAATCAATCCCTGAAGATACTCCAATCGTAATTTGTGGACCCGGCCATGCTAGAGAGAAGTTAGCACCGCTAATCAGAGGACCAACCAAATTGGTTGCAACAAGTATGGGAGGCAGAGGCGCTGCCAACGAAGTGATTTCAGAAGGTCTGGCAGGCGATGTTCTTGCAGAACACGCTGTTGTCATAGAAACAGCATTATTGGAAGAGGCTTGGACTAGAATCTCCACTAACGGTCCTGTTGCATATGGCGAGGAAATGATCAACAAAGCACTTCAGGAAGGTGCTATTGAAACCCTTCTTATCAGTGCAGACTTGGTGAGAGAAGAAAAATGGGAATCTACGGTATCTGGCCTAGATGAAATTGGTGCCAAACTCGTGCAATGTTCAACCGACCATGATGCTGGTGAACAGTTGCTTGGAATGGGAGGAGCTGTGGCTCTGCTGAGATTCAAGGTGTGAATATGTACAGCAGATGGTTCCACGAAGTCAAAGGCGATTTGCGCCAAGAGATGAAAGGACTTCGCTGGCTTCTGATTCGACAGGAAGATTTGTCCAATGCGACCTCAGCATGGATGTTTGCAGAACTCGATGGCACACTAATTGGAATTGACCACAGAGGTGTTGAATTTACGTCAGGAATTCATAATCGAGCGATTCATCTTCTTCTGGTTGATGATGATTCTGGAATAACAGGTATCACAAAAGTAGTGACTGAAGGAGAACTTGAAGACCATTTGTGGTAATCAGGCGAATGGAATCGAGATCGATTTGTGAGTTCCAAGGTTGACTACAGTCAACATACACGGCTTGGGTTGGAAACCTAGCATTCTTTGGTAGGAAGTTTGGTCTTGCCAGGTGGATGAACAAACAAGTGTAGTTCCTCTAAAATCAATACAGGCATGACCATGGACGTGTCCTGTAACGAAGATATCAGGGACCTCTCTAATCACTAAACCATCTTCAGGCTCAGGTGAAAGAGGTGTTTTGCCACCCCACTGCGGGGCAAGATGACGACGTCTTAGCATCTGACGCATAGCCTCAACCGGGTCGCGGTAGGTTACAGTTCGCAAGCCAGCAACGAAATCGTCAATCGATTTACCGTGGTAAGATAGCAGTCTTACGCCATCTAAACTAAAATCACAAGGATTTCCTACGAAAGTTGTAGTGTTGAAATCCTGCTGAATATCCGGTTCAAGTGTTGGCTGAGGTTCAGCAGGCCTTACAGCATCGTGATTTCCTGGTAGCATGATGCATTCAACCCACTCAGGAAGAAGTTCCAATAATTCTGCAAATCGAGAATATTGACCATACAAATCCTTGATTGACAACTCTTTATCCTGTCCAGGATAAATTCCTACACCATCAACGCAGTCTCCTGACAAAACCAGATATTTGATGGTACGAGCGAGCGGGTCTGTGTTGAACCATTGAATCATTTTATGCCACTGAGCCTCAAGGAAGGTCTTACTCCCGACGTGAATATCCGATAGGAAGGCTACTGAGACTCCCTGTTCTGCAAATTTCTTGTCGTGACTGCTCTGCATTGGGAAGTGTAAATCATCTACGTAGAACATATCTCCATTCTGGGAGAATGTTCCTGAAACACCAATTACGTCATCGGGCATCAAACCTGCTTCTACGATTTGAGCGTGTTCGATGATTCTATCATCACCTTTCCTATTCATCAATAGACAACTTATTTCTCCGCTAGCATCCTCTATGTTGAACATTAAATGTCCATTTTTTGTATGTCGCGGTTCGTTGACAAGACCTATAGCCACAGCAATATTTTCTCGCCCTTGGAATCTGCTCTTTTCCGCTTGCAGACGCGCAATATCCATTGGCCTGCGAGGAAGATTAGAATTAGCAATAATCAGTTTCCTTAGGCGTTCTAATCGGTCATTAAACGCATCATTGATATCTCCCATTTTCCCTTCTGTTATGCTGTTACCTGTGATATCGTAGTGAACTTTGATGTCAATCATTGCATCGATTGCATCCATTGGGAAATCCTCTCTCTTCCAATCAGGCATGTTATTTCGCATGCTAATCTGTTCGGGTTCAGGAGTAGCCATGGGTGCAATAACTCTGCCAGGATTACTAGTTAGCCTATCCACCGATATTGATAAGGCATTCAATCCAGATTTCTTCATTTCCCCAATCACTGAAACAGGGTCAGGATGGGAAAGAAGAAATTTCATCACGGAACTTGGAACGAAAGGAATTCCAGCAGCCCGAAGGTGCTGCAATATCTGCGCACGGTCTGCTGCCATATCGTGAAGACATAATCGGATGTTCTTGAGGTGTTCGGAAAAAGTTGGAACATCTGCAAATCATTCGTTTTCCCAAGAGACGTCTAAATCATCTCCAATTGCCTTACCTGGGTCTTGCCAAGATTCATCTTGCCACGGTGATTCTGCTGCTGCTTCGGCTGCTTTTCTTGCCTTTTCAGCCTCTGATTTCGCCATTTCGACTGCTGCTTCAGCTGCTGCTTTCTCTTTTTCAGCAATGGCATCCTTTTGTCTAACTTTGGCCTTATCCCAACAATCGATTGCTGTCTTCAAAGCAAAGTGAACGAATGACACCTTGTTCTCAAAACGGTTACCTCCCATCTGTACAGATTCTGCATTTGCCCAGTGTGCTGATGCAATACCGACGTAAACTAGCCCGACTGGTTTGTTGGAATTAGGTGCAACTGGCCCTGCAATTCCTGTAATTGAAATGGCGATATCTGCTCCAGACCTCTCCCTTGCACCTTCTGCCATTTGAATAGCAACTTGAGCGTTCACAGCGCCCTTAGATGCTAACAATTCCTTTTCAACATTTAATTCGTTAATCTTTGATTGATATGAATAACAGACCCAACTCTGATTGAAGTATTCACTTGCGCCAGCAATATCGGTAAGTGTGCTTGCGAGGAGACCTCCAGTACACGATTCTGCGAGAGTAATTGTCGCATTTACCTCCCTAAGACGGCGTACGAGACGCGCTGCTAGGGCTTGGACTTCCTCATCCATTGTGCCTCTGTGGTCACCCATACTTCTTGAATGTACAGGGGTATCATTCAAAAAGAGGTGGACCTAGGGTGGGCTGGGCCCGTGGTCTAGCGGTTATGACACCTCGCTTACACCGAGTTGATCGTGGGTTCGATTCCCACCGGGCCCACCACACTTGCAATAGACACACTGCGTACCGTTTAGCCATGCATTGGCAATCGAAAGCGTCCTTTTTAGAAAACCAAAATCGGAATCATAGATGATGAAATGATTTATTCAAGACCCAAATATGGCCTTAGGTCGTTCAAATCTTTCGAATTCACAACTGTGATTCCTGCCTCCTCAAAGGCTTTGATTGCTGTTTCTCTTTGAGGATTGAAACCGATGAATGTTGAATCCTCAACCCGCATTGACAAATCCATGCTTGAGTCTCCTACAGCGATTAGACGATTTGGCGGGCAATCTAGTATCTCCAGTAACCTCTTGATTGAGGTGAACTTTTCCATAGATGGTACCCTTACAATACCCTCATCAGTAAGCCAACCGTCATCATCGAATACGAATCCATTCGCAATCCAATCATCTGCTTTGACCATGGCTGCTATCGACTGAACATACAAATCAACTCCAGCGGATACAATGGCAACATGAACACCAGCTGCTTTCAAATCAGCAACTATTTCCTTAGCACCTTTCATTAATTTGCAACCTGAATATGCCCTAAACAGGTCATCTCTGTGGATTTTTGGTGACTTTTCTTTCCAGAGAGCTATATCTGCAGCCATGAATTCACTATCTGTCAACTCTCCAGCCATAAACCTCTGAAGGAGATCTTTCGAACTGGTACCAAAGTGGTCGTGAATAGTTCTCCAGGACGATATTGAATCAGCGAGTACACCATCACAATCGAATGCGACACAAAGTGGCTTTTCCATTTGGCTCATCAAGATACCCTTCAAGGCTATCGCTATTGGAGTTATTGAAGTAAAAAGAAGAAAGAAAGTTACAGAGGGGAGGGCCCCAGGACCGAAGTCCTGGGGCCACACTCCTTTGTGGGGCATCCCCCATCTCCCGTGGGAGTTGGGTATTTTTCTACACTAGAGCCATCCCATCCTTCCCGAAGGAAGGATGAGATGTAATCAACTGCCAACCCTATCAAAGGTTAGTCCAGGTTCTCAGTACAGAGCCAGCTCCGTTGTTTGGTACGTAGCTGACATCGATGTACAGATTCTCTAGGAGGTCACCGTTGTCGTTGGTTGTGCGGATGTAGATTGTGTCACCTGTGTCTAGGCTTGACTTGACAGCTCCACCCTCACTACCTACAGAGTCACCGAAGGTGACCATGCTAGGTGAGTTTCCTGGGTAGAATCCGTAGACAGTTGGATCTGCTAGGTTGTATACCTCGTTGTAGGTCTCTCCGTCAGCAGGGTCTGTGTATTCGTATGTTACTCGAATAGCTTGGGTAGCCAATTCAACTTGACTTCCAGTCACAGTAATGCGGTGGAAAGAGTCTACACCGTTAGCAGCCTGACTCGAATCGACAGTGAATGTCATTCGAGGGACACCCTTAGCAGAAGTATCTGCTAAACTGGATGCCCAGACGTAGATTACACCGGACAGAACCACAGTGATTGCTACCATTAGGATGGTAGCTATAACTGGGCTCACCGCTTGCTCGTCATCCTCAAGAGTCATCTCTTCAAGGATTTCTTCCTCTTCGTCACGGCGGCTCTGTAGAACCAATGCGCTGACGAATAGTCCAGCTGCGCTGATAGCAATCAGTGATGGTGCGAACGATGGTACGTCTGCAGTTCCAATTAGTCTAACAACGGTTGGGATCTCTTGGTTTGTACCGATTGTGGTCTTGCCAAATGTTCTTGGCTGAGCACAGTCAGATCCGTTACCCATTGTGGTCATCAAGTTGTTACACCAGTCTTGGTCTTCCAACATTGGTCGGCGCTTGTTCTCTAGTGTGACAGCAGATGGGTTACCATCTTCGTCGACACTTGAACTTCCAACTTCACCAGGACAGCTCCATGCTGTTCCCTGAGTACCATCGCTCTTGATACAAGCGTGTGCCTCTGGGAATGCATATCCGAAGTATCTGTCTTCAGGAGATGCTGTCATGTCACAGTTCTCGTCTACACAAGTTAGAACATCCATCTCAACCCAAATCTTGGTTGTTGTTGAGGTGATGTAAACCATGTCAGTGACTTCTAGAGTTTCACCGTATGCTGGTGGCATGACATAGTTTGTACCTAGGTTGACGTATCCTTCAGCAGATGAGTCTGTACTGTTGTAACCATTGCTGTAGAAGGTAACTTCTAGCATGTGGTCGTAGTTGTATGGACCTTCATCGCCACCGTGTCCAATGGTTACAGTTGTTGGAACCATTGTCTTTGGCATAATGTTGGATACTTCGTTGTAGTCGAAC
>JBMYVD010000023.1:0-22336 GCA_049606035.1 Candidatus Poseidoniaceae archaeon
CTGATTTGTAGTAAAGCAAACCCTGAAGGAGCAGTCACCTGCGAATCTTGTGGCTTTGCATTCTGATTACAAAGGATATTCCCAGCGTGGCCAAGCATGGTCTCGAGTGTCGTCAGACACTATGATGATGACAATTCGAGGGAAAGTGCGTAGCATTTCTTCCAGATCGTGCACTGCTGGTGGAATTACTCCGACTCTCATATCAACAGCAAGCCATGCATCGGGGTATTGTCTAAGCCATGCGTCAACTTCAGCCATAATTCCTTCCGGAGGAACGCCAGGTCTTACGCTAGCAAGGTAATCCCAACCTTGAGGAACTGCTCTGTCTGAATCCGAGAATAGGAAAATTCTGCTCTTATTAGGCAACTTTGATGTGTATGCTATCGCATTTGCTTCGCTTACAACACATGGTGAACCTCTCATAGGCATTGGTTGCGTGTGTTGCCAAGTTCTCTCATCATCGGCCATGAGCAGCGAGTATTCACCGTATGTTTGAGGTCTTCGCCCCATTGCATAGTAACAACGTTCAAGCGATGAGGTATGCCCCATAGGGGCATGAGCGGACAATCTGCACCTCCTCCTGCCCCGCCTGGCGGCTCGATGATGTTCATGCTGCTGTTCATGATTGTCATGACCTTCATGCTAATGTCAGAAGGTGTTAGAACTAGCATGGGAAGTTATGCTGATCCTTTCCTATCAGGTTGGTTACCGGAAGAAAAGTGGTTTGTACTCACCGTTCTAATTCTTGGTACAATCTCAATGTTCGTGAATACAGTACTTCGTAATTTATTCATGGACCCAATTTCCCAAGCTCACATTGGTCACAGGCAAAGGCAAGTCAGGAAAATGATGAATGAGGCTAGAATTGGCCGCGACCCAATTTTGATGGAGAAGGCTCAGACCCTACAACAACACATGATGCCTGAGCAAATGAGTATTCAGATGGGAGCGATGAAACCAATGATGTTCACTCTAATCTTCATCATAGCAATATTTTCATGGATGGGAAACATAGTTGGAGACTTCAGAGTTAGTTATGTCTCACTTCCATGGTCTCCTGAATGGAATCTTGAAACCGGTAAATTCCTATTTTTCCCTGCTTGGATTGCAGTTTACATTTGCATGTCAGCTCCGTTTGGAAGAGTGGTAGATAGGCATTTGAAACTGATGAGATACAAATCCCACCCAATCGTTGCTGAAGGCGAGAGACTCAAAGAACCACTACTTCACTTGGTCAGTGCTCCAAAGGGTAGAAACAATTCTCAGGCAAATTCTAGAAGAAGGCGCTCACAGCAGAAGCGTTCTGGACCAAAAAAGAAGAGCAACAATTCTAATGATTCGGATGCGAAAATTGTTGTTTTGAACTCAAAGGAGTGCCCTTCATGCGGTGGAACACTTGTAGAGAGGGATGGTCCAAGCACAAACGTGTGTAAGATTTGTCGTCACGAATGGCGGTGAAATATTGCCTAAGATTACCATCTCAGGACACCCTGGTAGTGGTACAAGCACTCTAGTCAAAGGTATCTGTCATTCCAAAGGATGGTCTTCATTAAACGGTGGCGACATCTTCAGGCAAGAAGCAAAGAATCGAGGCCTATCTCTTTCTGAGTTCGAGAAAATTTGTGCCGAAGATGAAACTGTGGACAAGTCACTGGACGAAATTTTGAAAAATCACATCTTAGATTCTGATGGGCATCAAGTCTTGGAAAGTAGGTTATGCGGATGGTGGGCATACAATCTGGATGTTGATTGCGTGAGATTGTGGCTGCATGCTAGTGAAGAGGCTAGAGCGGAGAGGGTTGTAATGCGTGAAGGGTTACCACTCGATGTTGCAATTGCCAATAACAAGCAAAGAACAGCGGTCGACAAAGCTAGATTTGAGGAAATGTACGGTTTGAATCCAGAGGATGAAACACCTTACACTCACATTATTGACGCTTCTAATTTGAATGTAGAGGAAGTTCTCGCTAAGGCACTTGAGATTCTGGAGGGTATTGAATGATTATTTTAGAAAAGGATGCGAAGACTTCACCCGATCATGGAACGATTCCTGGCGAAAGGACCATCGAACAATTACTCGAATCATGTTTCATACTTCTAGACAAATCTCCAGGTCCATCTTCTCACCAAGTTAGCGCTTGGGCTAGAGATATGATGGGCCTAGAGAAATTAGGTCATGGAGGTACTCTAGATCCGTTTGCATCTGGCTTACTACCCCTTCTTTCGGGGAAAGCAATGCGCTTAACTGGAAAGATCCTCACACACGATAAGTCGTATCTCGCGCTATTCAAGTTTGGAAAGGAAATTGAGCGTGATGAAATCGAGGACAAGATGGCAATGCTCACAGGAAAAGTGTACAATGTACCCCCTGAGATATCCGCTGTAAGAGTTCAGGTTAGAACAAGAAAAATCTCAAAATTCGACATATTGGATTTCGACGGAACTTCACTTTTGACCCACATTGAGTGTGAAGCAGGAACATATGTACGAACAATGGCAAGAGACCTAGGCTTGCTACTAGATACTCCTGTTGAACTGAAGGAACTGCGAAGGCCTACATCGGGAGAGTTCAGTCTCAGTCAATCAATTACAATGCAACAATTAGCAGACGCTTATTGGCTGTGGCAAGAAAAAGGCGAAGAAGATGCAATGTTACGAATATTGCATCCAATCGAAGACATGCTTTCTGATTTACCTAGAGTGGTAGTAAAAGATGGTGCCGCAGCAGCACTCTCGCATGGTGCCCCACTGCTGCGCCCTGGTGTAGTAAGTATTGATGATGATCTCAACGTTGGAACTGAGGTCTTGCTTGTAACGATTAAAGGTGAGGCAGTAGCTATCGCTAAGATGTCTCAAAACAGCAAAGTAATTCCTGATATGAACCAGGGTGAAGTCGCTAAACCCAACTGTGTATTAATGAAAGAGGATACATATCCTCGCAGTTGGAAGAAGTAATCAAGCTTCAACGTATTCTTCGTAAACCCACTCATCGGTTTCTATTCTAATTTTCAATTCACTCATGTGTTCCACACTCGACTTCGTCACCAATGGTGAAGAGCCCCCACAGCCCATGCGAAGTAATCAATTCTGAATATTACTGCATATGAATGTTAACCCATATTTTGCGGTTATCCGTCAAACAGGGTGTTTTTTCATACCCTATTCGAGTTTCTTAATCTTGGGTGGAGCAATTGCAACAAAAATTGCTGCAATGAATGCTAAAATCAATCCGGCCGCGATGTAAACAGCGCTTGGACCTAGGCTGATTGACGAATCATCATCCGATTTTGAAGTGTCCTCGATGGCGTCTCCTATTGTTACCAGAGTTGATTTCACATTGTTTTCTTCATCGACTTCATCAATTGATGTGCCTCTATCTACTTCTGCTTCGATTAGGAGGCTATCATCACCATCAGGTGCTTGCATATCACAAATAATCGAACCTAATTGGCCTGGCTGAAGCAATTGAATTGTGCCACTACCAAACGATTGGCCATCTGCTGTGCATCTAACTCCGATCATTGTCGCTTGTACCTGCCCAGAGTTTCTAACAAATACTTTGACTTCGAATATTTCACCAGCTCTAACATCTTCATTGATACGAATTTCTTCAACGTAAAGTTCTGCCAATGCTCTAACCTCTAAGTCAAGGACTCTGTCAACACAATTTGATTCATCACAAGCGGTGACTAGAACGGATGTGAACCCAGGCGTAGGTGCATCGATGATTAGTTGTCGTGTGTCCATGTCGACAGTTGCCCATGACCTGTTAGTTGTAACTACCAAATTCTGATTGAAGGTATCAATGTCACTTAATTCGAAGCTCACGTTGTGTGTGTATCCGTGTTCAACTGGAACAACTCCTCTGAACTCTTCGAGGACAGGTTCATCATTGACATTTGCCACATTAAATGTAGATACTTCGGACCAAAAATTACCAGCAGAATCGGTCACAGTCGTTGTTACTTGAGCGATGCCAGATGCTTCGGGAATCAACCGGACTCTAATCTGGCCTTCTGTTAAATCAACTTCAATTAAATCCGTATTTGTATTTTCAAATGAAACTACCAAATCGTCAACAGACGTTCTATCGTCCGAACAACTGCTTAGCAAAGGCAGGATTAGACCTCCTCCGTCTTCCTCCATGTCATGAGAACCAATCAAGCCGCAAACAGGATCTTCATCGTACTCGATAAGGTATGCTCCATTAATTTCGATATTATTGATACGAAGGCTAAGGGTTGTTGGGGAACCGTCATTCCCCCAGTTGTACCAGACTTTGATTTTAATCTCAAGTTCTGTATCTGTTGAATCAAGAGCATGACCGATTGGTATGTTTAAATCGAAATCGCCTAAATCGGTCGCATCAGAATTCTGTACAGTTAGTCCATTCACTACAATAGTCCATCGAGTTGCATTTTCTACCATAGCACTTGCATCTCCAGATATACTTCCCTGCAACCTGATTTTTGGATCATTAATGTCTATCCAGGCTTTAGTTAGGCAAGTATTGGTAATTGTGAATCTAAGTTGAAGTTCGGAACTAACAACTGGTTTGGTTCCTTCTTGAATCGTTACCCATGCTCCTTGATTGTTTTTGTATTCTACTGTGACAGTCCCATTTTCTTCATCCGAGTGTTCTAGGTGTATCCTGCCCCACTCCTGTGCCGGTGGCTTTTCCATTGCTTCAGTTGTCCAAGTCCCTCCGTCTGAATCTAGTCCGCATGGTGCTATTGATACAGAGTTGAGCATTCCGGAGTTGAGGTCTAGGTCAATTAGTGGCCAATTGTTGAACTCATAATTGGAGGTTGCGACTACTCTTTCTGCACCATACCACCCCGTCCTCATGGTTATTTTCAATCCCACAGCATCCACGCGTAGCTGGGAATCATCAGTACCTCCGTTTGAAACATAATCAAGGTCAATCTCGATATTTGCTAGTTCATCCCATGTCCAATTATCTTGATTTGATATTTCTATAGACCAGCCGCTGCTCATGTAAAACAAGCCCGATTGAGTATTACTCCATGTCTTCACAAGGTCGTAAGTCCCTGCATCGATAACCGAGAACCTAGTCTTGTCTTGCAGAAGTGCGTCTGGAATTTCAAAGTGTACAACTAACTCCACGGTTTTGATTGAGTTTCCAGTCAATGAACTCACATCAAAACCACCTACTCTGATATCCGGTCCGGTTGAGTAGTGGTACGCTCCGTCTGGAGCGCCAAGGGATGCGTTTGAATTTGTTGAAGTTGAAGATGCCCATATTGTTTGGTGGTCGAGATGCTCAGGTAACTGGATTCCCATCGTCATGTGATTATCGGCCACCATTCCCATGACATACTGGCCATCTTGCGGAGCAGATTCAGCAGTGAATGCAAGGTGTCTCTTAATCTCCCAATTACTTGCGTTTGTCATGTCTCCCTGAGGGAACATTTCGTCAGTGGATGCAGAATGGACACTCCTTGCATTAGCCATTGTGGCAGGCATCAAGAGCATTATCAGCACAAGCATAGTCATGCGTCGCATAGAAACCTCTCGTAGGTGACATGCCTTGAATAGAACGGTGTAAAGAGTCAAGAAACTAGACGGAATGAGATAAATACGGCTTGTCGGTGGCCCACAATAACCGATGGCTGTGATGGTGTAGCGGTTAGCACGGTAGGTTGTGGTCCTGCCAGCCCGGGTTCAATTCCCGGTCACGGCCCCATTTTCTTTTCAAAGTCACAATTAGATTGAACTTGTAATCTGAATTTGCCTCACCAAATCTTCGTCATCGGCCTAAATTGACGCCGAAACTTCATAACTGCGTCAGAGTCCCTTAAGACTGGATGGGATGCATATGGGAGAGCGTGAGCAAGTAGACTTAACAAAGAATTTTCTTGTTTCCTTGATGGAGGAACAACTCGGAATTCAACAACATGTAATGATCGATGTAAACAATCAACCAATCGTTCACAATGGCGATACATTGCGACACATGGCATCAAGAATCGTCGAAGAAGCAACTACGGTTTCTCCCCGTGGACTTGCACAAGATGTTCTTGCTAGGGCTGGTATCGATAACAGAGATGAGCCAGCTGAGCCTCAGATTCAATCAGGACACCTCAAGCACGTTGGCAAGCGTGCACGTAAACTAGTTCGCTCCCAAAGAAAAACCAAGAAGCGACGTGCAGTTAGAAGGGCCAAAACTAGGCCAGCAGTTGGACATGAAAATCGTCCTCGTCGCAGAGCGAGAAAGATTACTCTTTGAGTGATAACACACAAAAGCAAATTCACTCCCCGGTAGAACAAGGGATGGTTATGGATATCGCTAATCCTAGTGACGAGCATCAAATGTTGCGTGAAATGGTTCGTGACTTTGTCAATGAGCACGTTGAACCACAAGCATTGGAATACGATCGTGACGAGAAATTCAATGTCGAGTTATTGCGTTCCCTCGGAGAAATGGGTTTGCTCGGGATTACTGCTAGCGAAGAGTTTGGAGGCGCTGGATTAGATGCGGTTGCAACAGTAATTGTTCACGAAGAATTATCTGCTAGCGACCCTGGGTTTGCACTTGCTTACTTAGCACACTCAATGCTTTTTGTGAACAATTTAGAATTCAATGGTAACGACGAACAAAGGGCTAGAATCTTGCCAAAAGTTTGCTCCGGGGAATGGATTGGTGCTATGGCGATGAGCGAACCCGACGCAGGAACTGACGTACTTGGACTCTCAACCTCTGCTGTTCAGAGAAATGATGGATCTTGGGTCCTTAATGGAAGGAAAATGTGGATTACAAATGGCTGCATTGACGATGATGGAACTCCTGCTGACGTAGTTTGGGTCTATGCAAGAACTGGAACTGATGCTAAGGGCCGCGCTCAACTCTCAACATTCCTTGTTGAGAATGGAATGCCAGGATACAGTGTCGGTCAGAAAATAATCGACAAGACTGGTATGCGTGCTTCCAACACTGCAGAACTCGTATTCGAAGATTGCATTATCCCCGCCGAAAATCTAGTCGGAGAGGTTGGAGATTCAATGCTCCACATGATGGGTAACTTGGAAATCGAGCGTCTTACATTAGCTGCTATGTCTCTAGGTATCGCTCGTCGCTCTCTAGATGAGATGAACAAGTACGCTACTGACAGAGAAGCATTCGGAAGACAAATCAGAGACTTTGGTCAAATCCAAAGATACGTTGGAGAATCATGGGCTAAGTATAGAGCAATGCGTGCTTACATCTACGACACTGCTAACAATCTAGGACTTGGCAAGGTAGGGCAAAGGCTAGACAGCGACGGTGTCAAATTATTCGCAACAACAGCGGCAAAAGAAATCGCAGATGCTGCGATTCAGGTTATGGGTGGCTATGGATACGTGGCCGAATACGTTGTTGAGAGGCTTTGGAGAGACTCCAAACTTCTTGAAATCGGTGGAGGAACCATTGAATCTCACCAGAAGAATATCACAAGAGACCTCTCCAAAACTCCAGAAGTCATCAACGACTAAATTTCCAAACTTACTCAATATTCAACATAGAACTCTAACTGAAGTTCTTATGAGAAGAGGTTACAACCGCCGTATATGCGCAGAAGGTCACCACTTGCAATCATGCTTGTGTCTGTGGCACTTCTGATGTCTTTTTCAGTAGTTGTTGCTTCGAACACGAATGAAATCCCAAGTCACAGCACAGCTGAATTAATTGACTCTCAGATTTGGAACTTTAACGAATCTGAAGGTGAAACATACACAGTAACAGTGGATGGCACAAACTTGCGATTTTCTCCTGATACAGTGACTCTAATGGAAGGGGACACAATACAATTCTTCTGGGAAAATCAATTACTTCCTCACAATGCTGTAGAGCGTGGCGGTCTCTTTGATTCCGGCGAGCCTGCTAGGAATGTGAATTACACCTACACATTCAACGTTGGAGAAAATGGCACTTACGAGTATGTTTGCGAACCGCATGAAAGCGTAGGAATGATTGGAACCATCATTGTAGAACCTAAACCGGTACCTGAACCCGAACCAGAAGAACCGGATGATGAAGAAGATGATACTTCTGTGATGTCGGTTGGAAGTGGAGAAATTTCTGGATTCCTGTTTGCTCCTTGGTTTATTGGAGTCATCGTTTTGGTTGGCTTCATCTCAACTAGAAGCGATCAGTTCCAACTTGGGTTAATTCTTGAGGAAGAAATAGACGCTGTATTGATTGATGACGATGGAGGCGAGGAAGGGAAAACTCTCGTTGAGAGTTACAATGCAAGAGTATTCACTCTCTGTGCACTATACGTGGCCCAGGGAATTCCATGGGGCTTCATCACAGTCACATTTGTCACCTATCTAGCCGCAGAAGGATTTGCAGCCAAGGATCTCGCAATGTTGCTTACACTGGGGACTCTGCCTTGGTCAGTCAAGTTCCTTTGGGGCCCTGTAATCGATAGGTACCAATATCGTCCGATGGGCAGGAGAAGGCCATGGATTCTCATAGCGCAAACAGGAATGATATTGTTGCTTACTTTGATGGTTTTCTTTATTGATGTAGAGAAAGACGTTACGACTATTGCATACATGTTCCTTGTTTACAATATCTTCACGTCGCTTCAAGACGTAAGTACAGACGCACTTGCTGTAGACATTTTGAAACCTCAAGAATTAGAGAAAGTAAACGGATACATGTTCACAGCCAAAACTCTGGGTGGAATGATTGGTGGTGCAGGCCTTGGCACAATAATTAGTTACACCGGAATACGTGGTGCACTAATTGTCCAAATTCCGATATTACTAGCGATAATGATGGTTCCACTGTACATGAGAGAGCGCCCCGGCGAGAAGTTATTCCCATGGAGCGAAGATTCACACCTTGCTTTCGATGAAACGTCATCATCCAGCAACCAAAATTTCAGAGAAATCATTGGCAAGGTGAAAACCGCTTTCTCACTAAAGTCAACTCAGTTAGGAATTCTACTGAGCCTATTCGTATCGCTTTCTCACTTTTTGATCCCTCTGTTACCACTACTATTCTTGAGAGAATTAGATTGGTCACAAGAGAGATTCAATGCGACAAAAGGTGGCCTAGTGCTGATAATTACCATGTTTGGTTATCTTGCTGGAGGATACCTTGGCAAGAAATTTGGAGGTAAATCCGTTATCATCTACTCAACTACAATCGGTGCCCTAGTAACTGCATTCTGGGGATTAACAGAATCTTGGTGGGGAAGCGAATTCTACCTTGTATTCATTTGGTCATTAGCAGAATTCATGATGGCAATAGTTAGTATCAGCATTTACTCGCTTATGATGAGAATAACTTGGAGCGAAGTTGGTGGTACACAATTCACAGGTTACATGGCTATGATGAATCTTTCAGCGATTATTGGATATCAAATCGCAGCACCACTTTCAGAGCGATTTGATTATCCAACTCTGTTCCTAATTGCTGCAGTCTTCGAGACATTGATTATTGCAACTGCACTTTTCATCGATCCAGACGAAACACGCCGTGAACTTGAGGAAGTTAAAACAGAGCAACAAGCTCCTGAATCTATCACAATCACGCCTGCGGCTTAGGTGATTAGAGGATAGTCCTGGTCGGAGTCGAACCGACGTCCCCGGGACCAAAACCCGAGATGATGGACCACTACACTACAGGACTGTGGTGACCCGCCGTGGAGGATTCACTTCAAGTTAGTTTCGCCTATTACTTTGCGAGCGGACGCAATAAATTCACTGAGGTCTAGGCCCTGTTTTTCCTCGTAAATTCGGGCCATTAAAGCCATGTCGAGTTTGTCTAAGTACTTCACAAACTTTGCCTCTTCAGTCTCCTGAGCCTCATACTCTTCAAACAGGTCTAACCACTGCGGCGCTAACTTAGTCATCGCTCTATGTTCATCCTCACTTTTCGTACTGGTATCGTCATGTGGAGTTAGATCCCCAACCTCAACCTCAGGTAAATCATGAACTAAACACATCTCGATTACTCGCATTCGGTCGAGGTTTTCCGGGCACAAATGCATGGCAAGCACCGACATTCCCCAAGAGTGTGCAGCTACGCTTTCCGGCGAGTCTACACCTGCCCTAACCCATCCTGTTCTGAGTATGTCTTTCAGTCCAAGCCATTCTCGCATGGTCGCTGTAAAGAGGATTCAAATTTGAATCATCTTATTGCAATTAAGGCTTGAAGCCAATTATCATGAACGTGGAACATTTGGGTTAGGGTATGAGCATCACAAAGATGGCTGTTTTAGGCGCTGGCCAAATGGGAAATGGAATAACACAAGTCGCAGCATGCGCTGGAATTGAAGTTGTAATGATCGATATTCAGCAAGAATATGTCGACAAAGGTATTTCCACGATTGAAAAGTCTCTCGCTAAGTTGGTTTCCAAGGAAAGGATGTCACAAGACGATGCTGACGCTGCTCGCTCCCGAATTAGCACAGCAGTCGACAGGTCGGCTTGTGCAGATGTCGACCTAGTGGTAGAAGCAGTTCCAGAAATCCTTGACTTGAAGTTGTCAATATTCTCTGAGTTAGACGGTATTTGCAAGGAAGATTGTATTCTTGCTACAAACACATCTTCTATTTCAATCAGTGAGATTGCAGCCGCAACCTCAAGACCAGACAAGGTAATTGGTATGCACTTCATGAATCCAGTTCCAATCATGAAATTAGTTGAGGTCATCAACGGAAAGGAGACTTCCGAATCTGTAACTTCAACAGTTCTTGCAGCAGCAGAGCGAATGGGTAAGATTCCTCTGATGTGTAACGACTCCCCAGGATTTGTATCCAACAGAATTCTTTGTCCAATGATTAACGAAGCAATCCTAACTCTGCAAGAGGGCGTTGCAGAACCTGAAGCCATTGATGGAATAATGAAGTTGGGAATGAATCATCCGATTGGACCACTTGCACTTTCAGATTTGATTGGAAACGATACCGTTTTACACATTATGAATGTCCTTCACGAAGGCATGGGTGACGACAAGTATGCTCCAGCTCAATTGCTGATTGAGATGGTTCAGGATGGCAAGTTAGGTCGCAAGTCGGGTTCAGGATTTTACGACTATTTTTGATGCAAAACGTATATGTCGGGTAAACGATTAAATGCTCGATTTTGGGCTAAACAAGTATGTCTAAGCCTATTCTGCTGGCAGCCCTAATTGTCACCGTCATAATGCTTCCATTTGCATACGCTTCAGATGGAGACGGTGATGGCATTTCGGACTCGCTAGACGTTTGCCCGTTCGCAGAAGGCTATGCAAATTCGACATCGGGAAATGGGTGCCCTGATTCTGATGGTGATGGTCTTGCTGATTTTGAACAATCCAATTATCAAGATTGGAATGAAGCTGGTTCAATGCAGATCTCAAAAGGCACAACTGATGGGAGTGTAAATGCGGTTGCCTGGGCAAAAAACAATTCCGTGTTTTTTGCGGGAAGTAATAGCAATAATGTTAGCGTTTATGATGACGAGGGAATTTTTATCAAACATCTCTACAGTATGCAAGGAGACATAACAGATATAGAAATTTCACCAGATGGTACTCGACTTGTAGTTGGTAGTAAAAACGGAGGTTGTTCCATAATTAATGCCACAAATGGTAATTTGGTCGTAGATCTATGGAATGGTACCACTTCAGGAGATATTTACGAAGTGGGGTGGTCGAGAGATGATACTAGAATATTCTGTGGTGGTTTCAACTCGATATTGAAGTCTTACTACACAAGCAACTATTCTTTTGAGAAAAATTTCCCGCAAATGCCAGGATGGATTAGCGGAATCGACACCACACCAGATGGTAGAATCGTTTTCGTATCTCACAACACTAATGTATACGCCTATTGGACTAACAATGAAAGCCAATACCTCAACATGACAAACCATTCCAATTACGTCAGAGTGTTAACAGTTAGTCCAGATGGTAGATACTTAGCTACAGGTTCGCACGACAGTACAGTTATAATTACAGAAATATCAACTAAATCAATAATCAAAACTTTATCGTTTGACAGTCAGGTTTACGACATCGATTTTTCAAGCGATGGAGGGAGTATGCTGGTTGCAATCGGTTGGAGAACTTCTTTCTCTGTTTTTCGAACTGACACGTGGTCAACAATTGGAACTATAGAAGGATTTGGAACATCAAACGGAAACCGTGGTGTTCATGCTGCAGAGTTCAACGATGATGGAGATAAAATTGCGATAGGTTGGAGAAGAGGCTGGGTTTCTGTAATTGGTTCAAGCGATTACGTCCTCAATGTCAATGGTCTAAACTACACCGAGCTAATGGAAAGCCATTGGAAATCGACATACACGTCTACCAACCATTTCCTAAATGTAAAGAATTCTACAAGATTGATGACAACTATGGATTTATGCGATTCAAAAGATTTTGTTGGTTCCTACATCAATGGCGTGAATCCAGAACTCGCTTCAAAAGAAACGAATTACTCTAGAACAGGTATTTGGGAGTGTGACAATACAGATGAAGAAATCCTAGAGATTTCTTACGGTAGAGCTCCTGGTGCACTAATGGTCAAATCTGGTGGCAACGCTGAGGCTTGTATTGAGGCGATGGGAGGCCTTTCAATGGCGCAGGTTCGATGGATTCTCTCGGGTTCATCTAGGAATGTACTTACTGCAGAAGGCGAAATGCCCGGAATTAATTGGGCTTCAGTAGTACCAAGTGATGATAATGATGGTCAAAAAGAGTGGAGTGACCTTCACGATTCTTGCGCTGATGATGAGGTGGTATATGTTCAAAGGTCAGACGACCAACCAGATGTTTCGATCATTAAGGAAAAGTTGCTTTGTGAAAACTGTCAAACTAAGGATTATTTTTACCCCTCAACTCCTGAAAGGCCACGCTTTGATGCAGGAGTTGATATTCAGAATGTTACATACATGATGAAAGGATCAGGGGCTGGTAGTTCAATTGGATACACAGATTTGGTCTACACTCTTGATAATTCAAATGGCCTATACATCGTTCCACTAGTCAATAACTTAACTCACGGGGCAGTTGATGCTATATCGGCAGGAGAATCTGCTGTTAACGCATCAATAAGTGCATCTAGGGATGGTGATTGGCCATTACAGACTGACATGAGAGCATTTTCTTCTGTTGATAATTTGAATAAAACAATGCCATTCCTGAGATACTTGTTGTCAGACATTGGTCAAATGAAATGGGAACAAATCGGTTTCGTTGGACTTAGTGTCTGGGATTTGTACATCGCTTGGGGCAAACTTGGTGTCGATATGTACCACACCTTGCCAGACGCAGATATGGATGGCGTTTGGGATGGCGATGATGTCTGTCCTAATACAGAAGTTGGATTAAGCGTAAATGATGTTGGATGTCCTGAAAATGAACTTGACGACGACAACGACGGGTACACTAACGATATCGATGATTGTGACGATGTCGCAGGTACCTCATTCCTCGACAAAGTAGGCTGCCCGGACCAGGATAATGATGGCTGGGAGGATACAAATGACACCCATCCAGATGACCCAACAGAGTGGAATGATACAGATTCCGATGGGTTCGGAGACAATTCAGATGATTGTGTAGATTTGTTTGGTAACTCTACCCAAGGTAGTCTTGGTTGCCCAGACACTGATGGTGATACATGGGCAGACCTGAACGATGCATTTGTGAATGATAGTTCGGAATGGTTTGATTTCGACGGTGATGGTTATGGAAATAACATAGATGAATTCCCGTATGAGCCAACTCAATGGATTGATTCAGATTCAGATGGGTTTGGGGACAATAATTCTGGACTAGAAGGAGATGACTGTGTTGATGTTGCAGGTACTTCGGACAAAGATGGTTGGTTCGGCTGCCTAGATTCAGATGGTGACGGCTGGGCTGATGTTATGGATGACCTGCCATCAGACCCTCTACAACACATTGATGCGGATGGCGATGGGGTAGGAGATTCGATCTCATCGTCTGATTTTGATATGTGTACTGAAACAACTCCGGAAGAAAGGTCAATGGTCGATTCAAGTGGGTGCGGTCCATCCGAGAGAGATGGTGATTACGACACGTTCACAGATGATATTGACCAGTGCCCAAATACGCCTCTTTTGAAAACGACATTAGTTAACACGACAATCTACCTAGATGGTGCAAAGACTGTCATCAATCCTTTAGTCGGTTGTGCTCCCTCTGAAGTCGACCTAGACGGAGACGGAATTACCTCAGATTTAGATTGGGATGACAATAACGCTAACCAGTCGATCGATAGTGATGGAGATGGATTTGGAGATAATAGCGCGTCTCCCGACGGAGATGACTGTCCATTACAGAAAGGGACATCAACCAAGGACAAGCGTGGCTGCTTGGACCTTGACAACGATGGCTGGTCGTATGAATCCGACTTCAATGACGGTGACCCAACTCAATGGAATGATACCGATGGAGATGGGTTTGGAGATAATTACGACAACGTGAGTTGGAGTGAAGGGCGAACATTCGGACAATTTATTGAAGATGCAACACAACCTGATAGGTGTCCGAATGAATATTCAGCTTTCTTGTACTCAGATACCCAAGGTTGTTTGACATCTCTACAGTTATCAGGTGACAATGAACAAAATGATGCTGAAAGCAAAGATGATGCTGAAGAATCCAATCTCGTGCTAATACTTTCATTGGCTGCAACTGGAATTATTTTCGTATTGTTTGGTGCTATCGCAGTTCTACTTAGGAAGAAACCATCTACAAAAACAGCTGACGAAATTGGACCTGTCCATCCGGCATTGGACAATGATGAATCTGAATCAGATGTAGTTGAAACACATGAGCAAGTTAAACTTGTAGAAGAATCAATGGAATCAAACGCATCAGTTGATTTTGTATCGACTTGGGAAGAGTTACCAACCGGCGAATGGCTACCAAATGATGAGCACGGTGTAAATTGGTACCAAGATGAGGATGGCAGATATTGGCATTCTACTGATGATGGATTCAGAGTTTGGAATGAATGAAAGCATCAAATGCCTAATCCCATTAAGAGAGGCATGAGTGATACATTTCTCGTCACTGGTGCGTCCAAGGGTTTGGGTCGTTCAATCGCACTATCGCTCGCAAATTCCGGAAAATCTGTAATTGCGCTAGCAAGAAGTAGCCCAGATCTAGATGCATTGAATGATTTATTGAAACAGAGTTCGCTAAATTCACAAATTGTTTCTTGTGATTTGGCTTGCACAGAAGACATCTCACAGGCGGTTGAGATAATCAAATCGGGTTACAAACACCTGTCGGGTATTGTCCATAATGCAGGGACTATCTCTCCAATTGAGAATATGCTTGACGTTTCTCGAGATAGTTGGCAGAGAGCTGTGAATGTTAACCTCATTGGAGTTCAGGACTTAACCCAATCATTAGACAGCATGATTGGAGGTGAATATCATACTAGAGTGGTCACAATTTCTAGTGGTGCTGCAAAGCGACCTCTGCACGGTTGGAGTTCTTATTGTGTATCTAAAGCAGGCCTAGATATGTGGACAAGATGTTTGGCTTTGGAAGGAGAGTCAGAGAATATATCTGCTCTGGCAATTGCTCCAGGGATTGTTGATACTGGAATGCAGAAGGAAATACGTCAAGCGGATGAATCTTCATTCCCGCTTCTTCAAAGTTTCATAGATTATCATAAGAACGGAGAACTAACAAATCCTGATGATGTGGCAGAAAAATTACTCCCTTATATTGTGGGTGAATTAGGCCATAATGGAGACATTTTGGATGTACGCAACATGTGAGTAGTTAGTCGAATCAATGGCAACCGTCATAAGCCCCAACCATTGCCTGTGACTTAGGGAGCCATATGCCAGGAACAACCCGTGTTGAAATTCGAACTCTGAAGGTAGGTAGATACTGCTGTGTTGAAGACAAAGCGTACAAGATTAATTCCATATCAAAATCCAAGCCAGGTAAGCACGGTTCTGCAAAGGCAAGACTAGAACTTGTAGACATCTTCACCGGCCAAAAGATCTCCCACGTTGGAAGCGTGACTGATTCCATCAACGTTCCACTAATCGAGAAGGGAACCGCAATGGTTACTCACATCGAAGGCGCAGAAGTACACGCAATGAACATGCGTGACCACTCAATGATGATCCTACCAATGGAAGATGAAATGGAAATCGACGCTGGTAAAGAAATCATGTGGATGGAAGCATTGGGCCTCTACAAAATTATCCGTGACCATTGATCTTCTTCTGAGGTGAGATAGTGGGCGTAAAGAAGTCGGCATATCGCCAACCGGTTACACCGGAAGGTCTGAAGGCGATTGAAAGCGGTACTCTCACTTGGTTAGATGACGAGATGTATAACAACCTAAACACTGGTGTTTTGGAACAATATCTCGAAGAAAAGAATCTAGAGGAAGCGTTCGAAGTTTCTCACTGGGATACCAAGAAAGTAATGATTGGCATTGGTATCGGTGCTATTTTCTCTGGTGTAACAGCATATATTGGTCTAAAACTAGGTTTGGCGATTTCGGCAGCTTGGTACATCGCTTACGTTTTGGGTATGGCCCTGAAATGGTCTCCATCTGAAGTAAACATTGCAACATCTGCAACAACAGGTGCAACTCACGCATCTACCGGTTTCATCTTCACTTTCCCTGCTATTTTCTTGTTAGCAGCAGACCCTCAATATTGGTTGTCGGACGGACCCCTTATCGTATTAGGTGAAGGAGAAACAATGCGTTTGGCATTTGTTGGAATTGTAGCATCAATGTTTGCTGGTTTCCTTGGTGTCATGTATTTCATTATCTTTAGACGGGTTTGGCTTGTTGAAGATCCACTTCCTTTGCCGGGATTCGAAGCCACACTGAAGATGCTCGATATTGCTAGTGATGTAAGCACTGGTGCAGTCGAGCATGCAAGAGAATCTCTGAAGACAATCGGAGTTTGGACTGCAATAACCATGGTTGGTTTATTCCTAATCGAATATCCACTGGTTTGGATGAATGGAAAGCGACAAGCATTGAGCGATTATCTAGCGGAGATGCTATCGGGTGATACATTTGGCCTAGCATCATTCTACTCTCACGCCAAGATTCACCAGCCCGGTGAAGTCGTTGGCGGTGTTGCAGCAGGTCCGGCACATTACAATCCAGATACTGTCTTCAATCCCTTCATGTACACCTACGTTGGTGTTGCACTAACGCCTTCGATGTTCGCTATCGGTTGGTTCATGAAGACGAGAGTCGCATTCCTCGTCAACCTTGGAACAATCGTTGGATGGTTCTTCCTCGTTCCTCTAGCAGTTGCATTCAACCTCCCTGTCTATGAAGGACAAATCGGTGCAAGTGTTCCATTACAAGAACTACCTGCTGCCCTACATGCTGTCAATCCTGCTGATTACCCTAGCAGTACTGGTGCCGTACAAATGTACGCCTTCGCTAAGGCAGTTCGCTTCATTGCAATCGGTGCAATCGTCGGTGGTGGAATATTTGGTCTACTAAAAATGTGGAAGACATTTGCCAACATCTTCGTTGACATTGGTAAGGCGTTCAAGGGAGACAGCGGTAAGGAATACATGGAAGGCAAGGGCTGGTATGAATGGCCACTTTCTCACATTCCAATCTTCATGTTGCTAACCTTTGGTTCAATGATTGTAATTTTCATGTTGGGTGAATTCCCGCTTATAGCAAGTATTGTATTCTCACTTATTCTGCTAATGACTACATTCCTGCTGGGTGCAATCGCTGTAAGAGTAATGGGTGAAACAGGAATTGAACCAGTTTCTGGTACATCATTCATCGTTCTTTTGATGTTATTTGGTGTGTTCCTAAACTTCACCGACCCACTTGGTCTAACAACCCAAGAGGCTGTTCTTTTGGGATTGGTTGGAACCACAGTATTCGGTTCTGCAATTTCGATGTCAGGTACTGTAATTGGAGACTACAAGAATAGTCTGTACATCGGAAACAGGCCATACCATATCTCTAAGGGTAACATCATGGGAGTTGTTCCAGGTGCTGTAATCGGTGCTGGTGTTGCAATTTTCCTAGCCAATGAGTTGGCACAAGGTCGAATTCAATTGATTGCACCACAAGCAAACGCATTCGCAACTTTCTCGGTTATTTTCGCAGAGGGACAAGGAGACCTAACCCTACTGCTACTAGGATTCCTTCTGGGTGTATTTGTCGAATGGGCAACTGGAATGGGTACTTCATTCGGATTGGGTATGTACCTAGACGTCCCACACACACTTCCAATGTTGATTGGTGGAGTTGCTAGAGACCAGTGGGAAGAGAAGAAACTCAAACCAAAGATCGATGCAATCAAGGAAGAAGAAGGCACAGTCGTGGCAGAAAAGAAGAGAGCTCTCATCTTACTTGGAACATTCATGGTTGCAGCAGGTTTGCTAACCGGAGAGGCCTTCTTCGGTACAGAAAGCAGTATTCTATCATTCATTGACTCGCTCTGGGATCCTGAATTCGGAACTAGCCTAACATGGCACTTCGTAAGACTAGGTGGTTTCGTATTCTTGAACTTGGTAATTGGATACCTGATTTACTTCCTCTTCAAGAGAGCGGGTGTCATTGGTGGCCAATCTCAGGATGCTGAACTAGTCGAGGCATGAGAATGAGTCGCACACCACCGTTGGTGTGGGGATTACTGGCTGCAGGAGTAGTTGGAGTCTCATCTGCTGGGGCCATTTTGTCCCATGTCGACTCGGTTCCACCGCTAATGAGGGCATCTTGGCGCTTACAAATCACGGTACTGATGCTACTTCCGTTTGCAATTTGGCAATACAGACAGATGGAAATAACTGAAAAAAAGAAGTTGACTGAGAAAAAAACAGTTCTAATTTTGGCAGGTTCAGGAATTGCATTAGCTGCGCACTTTGGAACTTGGGTTACATCTCTAGACCATACCTCACTAGCGCATTCTCTACTATTTGTTACCAGTCATCCAATAATTATCGTAATTGGGACTGCAATATTTTTCAGAAAACCTCACTCTCTTGAGACAGCAGGCGCTCTATTCGGACTAATTGGTGCTGGAATTACCCTATTAGATGCAAACGACAGTGGTGACGTGACCCTATGGGGTGATTTCCTTGCCTTCGCAGGAGCGATTACTGTTGTTGGCTATATTGTTGCAGGAAGGATTCTCAGAGAATGGATGCCTGTATTTGTCTACGCAGTACCTGTTACTCTATTAGGTGGAATCTTACTCATTCCCTTCTCAATTTTGATGGGTGAGAGCACATCTGCTATCGGATGGGTTGAATCAGATTTACTTGGTTGGTTCATTTTACTCGCCTTTTTGGCGGGTATAGTCGGACACACAGGACTAAACGCATGTCTACGTTGGCTTAGACCACTAACGGTATCATTTGCAGTAACTCTCGAGCCAATTATTGGCGCTTTCATTGGTTGGTTCTTCTTTGATGAAGACATTCCACAAAAGTGGACATGGCTTGGTGGTTTGATTCTGATCTTCGGAATCATGCTCGTGATTAAGGGAGGTGCAGAACATGGCATGGATTCTTCTGACAAATGATGATGGTATTGAAGCAGAAAGTCTGCAAACGCTTGTTACGGCACTGCACGAAAGAGGACACGGTTGTATCGTATTCGCACCTAGCGAAAACAACTCAGCAGTGAGTATGAAAATCTCACTAGGCAAGCCGCTTACTGTTACAAAAGTCGAAGATGACCGAGATAGAATGTATCAATTTTCTATTGGTGGCACTCCTTGTGATTGCATAATTGCTGCATTGGATGGTGGATTGCAAAAATTAGTTCCCGGGATAATGCCAAAGCTTGTTGTTAGTGGTGTAAACCTAGGTCCGAATCTATCACAGGATGCCTATCACAGCGGTACAATAGCCGCTGCAAGGGAAGCAGGAATGTATGGAATGCCTGCAATTGCCTCATCGTGGTCTTCATTCGACCCAGAAGGAATGGAAATTGCAATAGAAGCTACAGTACAACTTGTTGAGGCAGCACTCGCAGTACTTCCTGATGAGCCTGCCAACCTCAATCGCCCACACGTTGACGTTAACGCACCACATCTAACATCTTGGCCGAAGGAGACGAAAATGGCTTGGAAAGATGACCCAATCACTGCATTAAGAAGATCATTTGCAGCGGGTGAAATACTACTCAACCTAAATGTCCCAAGAGGATGGGAGGGCAAATTTGCAACTACTAGACTTGGAATGCGATGGTATCGCAGTGCAATCACTTTCTCTAATGACACGTCTACCTTCCAACTTGGAGCAGCTCGAATCGACGTCGATGAAGTCGATAGAGGAGATGTTGATTCAGATATAGTCGGGGTTGCTAGCGTTACGTGCATGCCTTCATGGCCTCAAACACATCCTCTCGAGATGGACATGTCTTTGCTAGGTTGGGCATTAGAAAACAGCAAGGATGGTTTACCAAACTGGCTTTGATATCTCAGAGATTGAGATTCACACCTTCGTCTAGAAGGAAGTGGACTATCGCTATGCAGGTGTGTCCTTGTAACCATTCCTTTCCTAGGCTCCGAGGAATTCCTCTTGTACATTCTAGGGTTTTGTCATCTCCTAGAATAAATCCGATTTCATCTATGGCGAAATCAGAAGGCAGTTGGCCAGAATATAGATTTGTAGAATCTGCTTCCAACCTAATTGTTGGACAGTTCCAATCATCCAGCGTCATGTCTAAATCTCCTCCTGCATCATAAATTCCAGGACTCCTTTCAACCCAGTGTCCTCTCGGCGGAATTGGCTCTTTTATCACAGCAGCAATTTTCCCTGCAACTGCTCTTTCTTCTGCATGTATTCCTCTAAGTTCATTTGAAACGAATTTGATTCTTCGTGGTGGTCCAGGTCCACCAAGCAGTATCATTGTAAATTCGACATCATTTCTAATCCCATGACTAGTTAGAATTGATGCCATTAGAGCTCTTACTAGGACGTCCATTCTTCCTGCTCCTCCTGCCATATCATTGAGGGGAAGCTTGCCTTTTGCCATGGCTCTAGTTCCAACAATGACAAATCTTCGCAGAGTAATCACCTGTTATTCTCGATTACAGAACGTATCGCTTCGCACATATCGTCTTCTGTTTCTAGAACAAAATTAGCACCATGTGCGTCGATTAACCATCCTCTTGGTTTTCCTTCCTTTCCATAATCTTCCATGCGATTTGCTATAGTTGCAGTCATGCCTGCGGTTTGAATTTGAGCATGAGCTCGGTAGACTAGGTCTTTCTGTTTTATTCCACTCTCTAACTTGAAACCTATTCGAGTTGAACCTTCACATAGTTCTCTCAACTCTTTGATGTGCTTCGCACCTTCAGTCAATTGAATGTCCAAAGCACCCTGTAGTGAAGCGATTTTTCCTTCAACTGGTTCTGGAATAATGTAATCTAAAACAGCTGCAGCGTGAATCCAAACATCGATTTTGTCTTTGGCTAACGCTTTCAGTTCTCTCAGCATTTCATCGGGGTCAGGACAATTGATATCGAGTGAAAGCCAATCTGGTTTTTTGCAGGTAGTAACACCACTAACGCAAGTAACATCCATACCGTGTCTGTAAAGGTCATCAGCGATCTTATATCCTGTTTTTCCACTAGATGTGTTTTGAACATACCTAACATCATCGATTGAACTTCTGGTTGCACCTAGTGTAACCACAACCGATGTGTTGTTCTTATTCACCAAGTTTCCAAGCCTTGCAACGATTTCTTCATGGTTTGGAGTCTTTCTTTTTCCTTCTTCTTCAGGGCCCCACAGTACCTTGACACCTGATTTTACACATTCGATAACTAGGTCTTCAGTAACTGGGTCGTTGGCGAGATCATTATGCATTGATGGAACCATCATAATCGGACAGTTTCTGCCTCTAGCGGCTGCAAGTGCCATGAGAAGGGGACCGTTCATCACGCCATGAATGAAGGAAGCGATGATGTTCCTTGTTGCAGGAGTGACTAGGACAGCATCAAATCCTGAAAGAGCGGTTAAGTCGCCATCCCAATCTGTGATGACTTCTCCCTGGCATGCCCAACGTACAGCCATTGGAGTGATGACTTGTTGTGCAGAGGGTGTCATGATTACTGAGACATCAGCTCCATGCCTTCTGAGTTCTCTTGCAAGTCTTACGGTATCGACTGCAGCAATACCACCACTTACTCCGAGTAAGACGTGGCGTCCTTTCAAAGAAGTGCCACGTGTCTCGACATCGGTGTCACGCATGTTTTGGGCACGGGTTACTGCTTCAATACGCCTTCGCTATGATATATTGCAAATATGGAACAAAGAACCGGTTACTTGAATTGTAAATCTACTATGGTTTGAACATGGCAGATGCCGATGAGATTGTGCTGG
>JBMYVD010000024.1:0-21836 GCA_049606035.1 Candidatus Poseidoniaceae archaeon
ATGAACTTCCCTGTTTGGTTGCCAAACAGTGGTGCTACAATACAACTAATTGCACCAGATGGAACTATTGCTGACACATTTGTTTACGGTAATGGACCAACCGATGCAGATGGGTGGTCTGGCCCTTCGATAGCGGAACCAGTCACCACTGTTGATAGAATCCTGTACCTGCGTGGAGATGGTTGTGGAGAGATGCCTGATACCAACAGCGCAAACGATTGGGAAATGCGTTGGTCTGTTGCTGGAGCAAGTCACTTCTGTGGAATAAATACCTTCACTGATGACACAGATGTAACTCCCTTGATTGGTCCTGATGCGGGTCTTGATGAGGTAATTTCAATGATCAATTCAGCCACCGATTCGATTCATTTGCACGTTTACCAATTACACGATGCTTACCTTTCGATGGCTCTGATAGAAGCATCTAACAGAGGTGTTGACATCACTGTAGTTATCCATGAACCAGAAACATGGTGGGGAGATTACAACATTGGACAGAGCCTTGGGATTGCGTGGGAATTAGAGAATGCAGGAATCACTGTAATGCAATTTACGACTTCTTCCTCTTCGCCATACCAGTACATACATTCCAAGATTGCAGTTGTGGATTCAACTCATGTTTGGATCAGTTCGGGTAACTGGAAATCATCATCCCTACCAAGCGATGGCGTGGGTAATCGCGACTGGGGCGTAATTGTCAACAGCACCGATTTAGCAACCATCGTTATGGAGAGAATGGCCTTCGATGAAGACCCGAGCCAATTACACGTTGAGGATTCAACCTACAGCATGCCAGATTCGGGCTCTTACACACCTCCTGTTTCCTACACGCCAGGCAGCGTTGTATCACCGGTGACTGGTCCTGTCAGCGGAGAGTTGCTAACCTGCCCTGATGATTGTATGCAAGGACTTGCAGATTTCATTAATTCAGCAGAATCTGAAATCCTTCTATCTCTACAATACTTTGAGATGGATTGGTATTGGGGCTGGGGAGAAAATCCACTTCTTGATTCACTTGAGAATGCTGCTGAAAGAGGCGTCTCAATTAGATTGGTAATCAACCAACACTACGTCAATGAGAACCCTGGAATCAGACAAGCTGTAAACGAACTTAACGACTGGGAGGGTGACGTTGAAGCCATCTTGATGAGCGAGAATGAAACCGTTACTAAGTTACACAACAAGGGAGTAATAATCGACGGAGAGAGTGTCCTAGTTTCGAGCATAAATTGGGGAGACAACTCTATTCTCAGAAACCGTGAGATGGGATTAATCCTCCATTCACAACAAGTTACACAGCCGTACATGGATTCATTCTGGGAAGATTGGAACAGATTGGATGACACGACCGATACCGATATCGATGGTATTCCTGACTTCTGGGAAGTTGCCAATGGCCTTTCTAGAACAAATCAAGATTCTGCAATCGATTCCGATGGCGATGGACTGTCAAACCTAGGAGAGTATTCTTACGGCTCAAATCCTAATTCCAACGATACAGATGGAGACTGTATTACGGATGGGAATGAGATTCTTTGGGCTGCAACCCAGAGTAACGTATCTGCCAGTGATGCTCTAAACCTAGCTGACGCAGATGGGGATGGCATAGACGACAACACAGTGATTGGATGTGAACCAGACTTAACAACAGAGCCTGTTGATAACCAAACAGAAAACAACACTGGAAACAATACAATAGTCGTCGACCTAGATTCCGATAATGATGGAATCTTAGACGATGTTGATGAATGCCCGGATACTGCAGAAGGTGCTGCAACCGACACCCAAGGTTGTTCAAACGAGCAAAACAAGAATCAAGTCTTCAAAGATACTGAGGAAGATGGGTTATCCTCTGGCATGAAGTTCATGTGGACGTTAATCACAATTGGAGTAATCGTGTTAGTTGGTGCAGGAACTGTGCTCCTGAAGAAGAAGAAGGAGGAAGATTTGGATGAGGAATTATCTCAAATCGTTGAAACTACAGATGCGAAATCTTGGGATATGCCAGTTCTTGATGGAACTTCTGAGGCAGAAGATCTCGGCTTTGACCTCAGTAGATTCCCGGGATGGAGCGCTGAACAGGTTCAGAAATACCTCGATTCGGGTTGGACTGAAGACCAACTCGCAGAGTGGTATCAGCAACAAGTTAAGGAAAATACCGCGTAAGATTGACAAGGGAGTGCTAGAATCGGTAATCGATTCACATGGTTTACCGCAGCAGCAACCCGGCGCTCGCTCCGCATTATTTCCAAGGCGGAGTAACCACAGAAAGAATGACCCTTGATGGGACAGTAAACAAAACTCTGACCTTGTTGGCACTAGTAGCAATCGGTGCAATGTTTTCGTTCTCGATTGTTGCACAAAACCCAGCACTAGGCTCCCTGATTATGATAGGTGCAGGACTTGGTGGATTTGTAATGGCATTAGTCATCATGTTCTCTAGACCAAATAACCCACAAATCCTGATGAGCATGTACGCTATTTTGGAAGGTCTTTTCATCGGCGGATTCTCTTACATGATTGAGAACTACTACCTAGGTGGTGGCGAGGGAATAATCTTGCAAGCACTCGTTGGCACAGTTGCAGTATTCGTTACTATGCTGGCTGTTTACAAATTTGGATTAATCAAGCCAACAGAAAAGTTCGTGCTCGTAGTATCTTCAATGGCTGGTGCAATCATGATTTTGTATCTATTCAACTTCATTCTAATGCTATTCGGGACTACTGTTCCTTTCCTACACAGCAGTGGACCAATTGGAATTGGAATCAGCATACTATTCATCACAGTTGCAGCACTATTCCTAATTGTTGATTTTGGAATGATTGAGAACGGTGTAAAGTATGGTGCACCAAAGAACATGGAATGGTATGGCGCATTTGGCCTAGTTCTAACACTGGTTTGGCTATACATCGAGATGTTGAAGTTAGTCGCTAAACTACGTGATTGAAATGACCCGAACTTTGTCTGTTTGCAACCTTGAAGACTGGCGTGCCGGTGGCAAGCGCCGTGAAGATTTTGTCAAGCAAATGGGGGAGGCTTTGCAGGACATCGGATTCTTTGCATTAACAGGTCATGGAATAGACGTTGACGCAATCAAGAAATCGTATTCTGTTGCGGAAGATTTCTTCCAACTCTCGCAAGAAGAAAAAAACAGATACGAACAAGCTGAGTTATTCCGCCAACGCGGTTACACCCCATACGGTGTCGAACATGCAAAGGATAACCCTGCACCTGACCTCAAAGAATTCTGGCAAACTGGGCGAACTATTGATGACCCAAATTTCCACAAAAATATCTGGCCAGATAACCCTGCAGAATTCGAAGGCGCGATTGACGGATTGTATGTTGCGATGGAATCGATGAGTTCTGAGTTGTTGGCTGCTGCATCACTTTATCTTGGTAAGTCAGAATCCTGGCTTCCTAACATGGCTCACAACGGCAATACAATTCTGCGTGTTATCCACTACCCTGCACTTGGAGAAAACTCTCCCAAAGATGCAGTCCGCAGTGCTCAGCACGAGGACATCAATCTCATCACACTACTTGTTGGTGCAACAGCTGATGGCTTACAGGTGATGGACCACGATGGGACTTGGATCGAGGTAGAAGGAAACCATGACCACATAATTGTCGACAGTGGTGATATGTTGCAGAACCTAACGAATGGACTGTTCAAATCAACAACCCACAGAGTTGTAAATCCACCAGATGCAAATTCTGACAGATATTCAATGCCTATGTTTGTTCATCCTAGAGATGATGTCGACCTTACTCCATTACCTGAATTCATTGAAATGACAGGAGGAGAGGCATTGTATGACTCAATTACTGCTGGAGATTATCTTCACCAAAGGCTGGTTGAAATTGGTCTAGCATCTTGAGGTTTTCAGCATGCGCTCGATGCCGGACATTCTCGCTGCAAAAAGAGATGGCAATGTCTTGACTGCCGACGATTTTCAATTCATTTGCAACAACATAAACCATATTCCAAGAGAACAACTTGGAGCATTTTTGATGGCATGTCAAATCAATGGATTGTCACCAGACGAAACCTCCAACCTCACACTTGCAATGTTGAACGCTGGAGAGAAGATGGAACGGGAAACTGGCCGAGTCGACAAACACTCCACAGGAGGAGTTGGGGACAAAATGAGTATCATACTGGCACCTGCCCTTAGAGCTGCAGGTGCGACGATTCCGATGCTTGCGGGTAGAGGTCTTGCACACACAGGAGGAACTATTGACAAGTTAGAAGCAATTCCTGGATTCAATACCGGATTATCCATTGATGAGATGAGAAGCAACCCTTGCTTCATTTCACGACAGACCGATGATATTGCACCTGCTGATAGAATCCTATACTCCATCAGAGACATAACGGCAACAGTCCCACAAATTGGTCTCATCACAGCATCAATAATTTCCAAAAAAGCAGCCGAAGGTCTAGAAAAACTGGTATTGGACGTGAAGTGTGGCAATGCTGCATTTATGCAAACTAGAGAGAATGCCGTTGCACTTGCAAAATCGATGGTAGTTACTGGAAATAGCCTAGGTATGGAAGTCACAGCCCAAGTAACCGAAATGGACAATCCAATCGGAAGAATGTATGGAAACAGCCATGAAATTGTTGAGTGTATTCAATGTTTGAAAGGACAAGGACCGACTGATACTATGGAATTGATATACGCACAGGCGGAAGCACTAGGGTATGAAATTCAAGCCTCGATAAGCGACGGCTCTGCGCTCAAGGAATTCGAAGAAATGTGCAGACGACAAAACGTGGACTCAGAAGTTGTTTCACAATTGGTTAGTGAGCCATGGAGCGTTCTGGATAGAGCACCTGTGTCGACAGATATGATCGCACAAAATTCGGGTTACATTTCGCAAATCAATGCGTTAACCATCGGCGAGGTCCTATGCAAACTTGGTGCTGGAAGAACCGGAGAAAACCCAGACATCGACCACGGAGTCGGTGCAGAACTGTTGGTTGAGATTGGGGATGAAATCTCAGCAGGAGAGGCTTGGATTAGATTTGATACCCGTGAAGAGATGAGTGCTGAAATGATTGAAACCATACAGAATTCTCTTTCATTATCTCAAACAAAACCACCAAAATCGACTCGAATTATCGAGATAATCGAGAACTAAAATTAGACGATTTTGATGGAAGCCGTCATATAGGAAATGTATGTCGGAAGGTTGCCGTTTTAGCTTAGTTGGTGGAGCGTGGGACTGTTAATCCCAAGGTCATGGGTTCGAGCCCCATAAACGGCGCCAAACTACAATCTTAGAGTTTGAACTTGCCTAGGCAACTGCGTAAACAAGATTCAAGTTCAGGATGTGTGAATTCATATCCGGACTCCAGAAGTCGGGTCGGCCTTACGTCTTGACCCTCTAGGACCAATTTTTGCCCCATTTTGCCAAATAGAAGTTTGATCACAAAGCCTGGAAGCGGAGCAAATGCCGGCCTTCTCAGGACCTTACCGAGAGTTTTTGCAAACTGCTTTTGCGAAACAGGAGATGGTGCTGTTAGGTTGTAGGCGCCTTCTGCATCTTCTTTCATCAATAAATGATGAATCGCATAAATCTCATCATCCAATGAAATCCACGATTGCATTTGTTTCCCGCCACCAACTGGACCGCCTGCACCCATCTTTGCAGGTAGCAGTAACTTTGCGAGGGCACCACCAAGTGGAGACATTACTATTCCTGTTCTTATGTGAATTACATTGATTCCGGATTCTTTTGCAGCGTTTGAGGAGTTTTCCCAATCCCTGCACAGTTCAGCTAGCATATCATCTCCGGATGATGAGGATTCATCGAGTACTTCTGTTCCTCTATTGCCATAATATCCGATTGCAGATGAACATAGCAGTCTGGCTGGAGGATTGTCCAAACCTGCAAGTAACTTTGATAGATTCTTGGTAGGGATGATTCGGCTATCTCTAATCAACTTGAGGCGTTTCTTCGACCATCTCTTGTCGCCAATTCCTGCACCAGCCAAATGTATGACTGTATCGAATCCGTTCATATCGCCTTCAATTATTTCACCCGTGATATCATTCCAAACTACAACCTTTGATGAATCGACATCAGTAGGCAGTTTCGTGCTTGGGCGCAGAAGTCTGTGAACGTCATGTCCTGCTGCTTCAAGGAATGCACAGAGTTGCAATCCAATCATACCCGTTGATCCAGAAACCAAGATTTTCTGCCTTGGCAATTCTGCTGTTAACTGAATTTGTTTCAAATCGTTAGCGACTCTGACGCTTCTAAATTCAAACATCTGCTTCATTCTCGGAAGAACGGTGAAACCTGCGGACCAACCTGTGAAGATGTGTAATGGTAATTTGTATTCTACGTTGTCAATTACCGATGTAGTGCCATTTGAATCTGATTCAAATTTGTGATTGTGATTCCAAGCACCGAATGGGCCTTTGATCATCCGGTCTGCGAATGACTCGCCGCTGACAACACTGTGGTGTCTTGCTATCCATTTTTGCCTAAACGGTCCAAGTTTTACCTTGAAAATGGTCTCCTCACCATCTACGAGTCTACCTGCGTTAATTGGTTTGATGCCTTCCCACTCGGGCATGATGCGTCTGAATGCTCCGTCGCTGTTGTACCAGTCCCAGAGCTGTTCTTTCTCAGCTGAAAATTTTGCTGTGTGGGCAAAAATAGGCATATCAGTCCCTCCTTTCGTAGCGTACGCTGGTCGAATTTACCTTCGCATTTTTGAACAGAGTTTGCTGCGAAGTAGGTGAATTAGAATAGGTTTCGATGTACTTCTTTGTGTGGTACTTTCGCTTTGTCGAGTCGGTTGTCATGCAACGTATTTTGCCATACACAGGTCTTTCAGTCCAACCTCTGTCGAATTTACCCAACACCCATCCAATACCAGTGTATGTGTTTGGATCTCTTCCGTCGAGAGCCCATTTATCATTGAGAGCAACCATATATTCCATAGCAATCTCTGGAGTTGGAGTCCACTCGAGGATTTTCTTCCCCCACAGCATTCTGAGGTAGTTGTGAATCATACCGTCTGTTCTAAGTTGCCTTTGTGCTGCGTTCCACAACTCATCATGAGTTTCTGCATTTTCGAATTCTTCGAATGTGTAAATGTATGGGCGCGGATCACCTTCATGCTCTTTCAAGGTCTTTTGAGCCCACTCTGGAATTGATGCAAATTCATGATGATTCTGTACTTTGGAACAGTGAATGAATCCTAAGTCACGCCATACAATAATTTGGTCGAGGAATGCCTCAACGTAGTCAGGTAAGTCCCACCAACCGGACCGACGACCGTTATCAGGTGGAATTATTCTAGATATGTCCCACTTGTGTTTTTCAAAAATTTCTGATAAAATCTGGTGGGGGCTAATGTGGCCAAAGTGCAAGTATGGTGAGAGGCCGCTAGAACCGTTGAGTTCCGGTTGGTTTCGGTTCTCGGAGTAATCACTGAGTCTTTCTCTGAAGAATTCTCTCCATGCTGAATATGCAGCTACAGCCCCACCTTTTGTGTGCTGAACTGGTGGGACGCTGTGGTCTATCGCAAGCACAGAGAGTGCATTCAGTCCAATGTCGTCGATTTCGCAAATTCTCCAAATGAATTCGTATGGTGTAACTGGTGTGTTACTTTCGGAAAATATCTTCTCGACCTTTTCTGAAGAGAATTTTGGTAGATGTCTTGCCTTGTCGAGAGGAGATGCCTCCGGGAATTCAGACATATGTTGAAGAATTGTTTTGTGAAGGTGACGCCTTAGAGAATAGGCAGTAGTGAAAGCCTTCTCTTGCTCTAAAGAGATGAAACCGTTTGAATCGACCGAATGAACCTCACACTTTCCGATTTCTATGGCAATCTCTCTGATTCTGCGAGGCATATAAACCGGAAAGTCATCGATAACTAGTACGTCTGCGTACTCCATCCATTTTTCCAAGAGACCTCTAGCCTCGTATGGTCGGGTTTCAACATATGGAACATAGGTCACAGATGTATCTTCGAAGGCTTTCCTGTTATCCATCATTCCTTGAATTACGAATGTATGAGACCTGTCATTTGCCCATTGATGTGCTATTGCAAGAGCTTCGACAACCACTAGAGGCATCTGTCTCTGGTTTGCTAATTCAATAGCATGCTGTAAGCCGTGATTCCATTTTGACCTGCGCGCAGAAATCATCCAGTAAACAACACATTCACCAGGAGGAGCGCCCTGATTGAAAATCTGTAGTCGGTTCTCAGGAATCATTATCTCACTGTCCAATATTGTTTGATTGTCTGTTAATGTTGTAGACGTTGTATTCGAGGGGTTTTGATAGGGGCCTGGTTGCCTTGATAGACATTCTTTCTCCACTGAGCCCGTCCAGTGCGAGGTTGTGCATTGTTTGTGAGACCCAATCCAAATTACCTAATTCGGCTAGACTTGCCCACTTCAAATCTAGAATTTCATCTGAAGAATCAGAAAGTTCGTCATCGTTAACTTTGACATCGTAGCATAGGAAAACGGCTGGTTTTTCCTTCGAAATTGTTGACCTCACTGCTGACAATCCAATAATTGAACCATAAACGCCGGTTTCTTCACTTAATTCCCTTATTACTGCATCTTCGGGAGTTTCTCCTTCGTCAACGCTTCCTTTTGGAAGCCCCCATTTGTTTTGGAAGCGCCCACGTGCCTCTTTTACAAGCAAAATTTTGTTGTTGCGAATGGCCCTTGCTGCTACCCCTAAATCACATAGTACACTGGCCATGGTGTAATTGTTGCATTGCGAGGTATTTATAGCACCGTTTATCACCCACAGGAAAAATAACGAGTAATTATAAACTCAAGTTGTGAAAACATAACATGCTCACGAAAAAGAGAGAGACTAGCATCGTCAACGCCGATGCGATATTACCAACCAAATTTGGAGAGTTCCGAATAAGGGCTTTTCACGACCCAAATAACAACAAAGAACACGCCCTCCTATATTTGGAAGACCCAACCAAGACACCATTGGTACGTGTACACTCTGAGTGCCTCACAGGAGACGCTTTTGGGTCTCTAAGATGCGATTGTGGACCTCAATTAGAAGCATCGATGAAAGAAATTCAAAAACATGGGAGCGGAGCTATCGTCTACCTAAAGCAGGAGGGAAGAGGAATTGGACTCTATGCAAAAATGCAGGCTTATGCTCTCCAGGACAAAGGTCTCGATACACTTGATGCAAACTTGCAGTTGGGATTACCAGCAGATGCAAGGACTTACGAAATGGCGGCAAAAATGCTCAAATCGATAGGATATGACGAACTTTTCTTGATGACAAATAATCCTGAAAAAAAATTACAATTAATTGAAAATGGTATCGATGTTAAAGATCGAGTCCCGATTCTAATCGTGCCCAGTGAACACAATCTTTCATATCTGAGGACTAAGGCATCACGCATGGGCCACTTGCTCGAAGTGTGATGTGATTTTATGTCAAAAAGTATCATTGGCCAGACTGCGCCCGATTTTGTGCTCCAATCTGATGATGGAAGTATGTTCGATAGTTCATCGCTTCATGGACAGTGGAGAGTGTTATTCTTCTACTCGAGAAATAATTCTCCTACCTGCAAAAGAGGATGCTTGACTTTCAAAGAGCAATATGATCTGTTCAAGTCTTCAGGCTGCTCGATTATTGGGATAGGACCTGGAAGTTACGAGAAACTGAAAGACTTCAAATCAACCATAGGAGATTTACCATTCCCACTATTGGCCGATGTAGATAGAGCAGTAGGTGAATCATACAACATCCCAATGCATTTGGGACAATTCCCTACTAAATCCTCGTTTGTAATTGGGCCCGACAACAAAGTCCACTACGTATACGATTGGTTGTTTAGACCACGCAGACACGTTGCTAAGATTCTTGCAGAGATTTCCAAGGTATCCGGAGGACAATAGATGTGGGAAGAACTTCTTATTGACTCCGGCTTGAATGAACGTGAAGTAAGATCAATCCTAGTATTGGGTTCTAACCCAAAGATGAAGGCATCTGAACTAGCAAAAGAGTTAGGCACCACTAGATTAGATGCCTACAACAGTTTGTCACGATTACAAGAAATGGGAATCGTAACCGTGACCGCTGACAGACCAATGAGATTCTCTAGCATGAATGTTCATCAGGCAATCGAGCATATTATCGGGATGAGAAAGCAACAGCTGAATCGTTTGGTTGAGGGTTATGATGAGATTTCAAAGAACGTCACAAAGGAAGCAAAACCAACACAAGCAACTCAGAGAAGTGCTGACGACCCTCGTTTCGCTGTATTGAAGGAAAGAGGAAATATCTACAGCCGATTGAAGAAGATGGCTGAGGATTCTGAAGAAAGACTAATTCTTCTTCTAGGACAATACGGTATCTTGCATCTTTGTAGAAACCCTGAAGCCCTCGAGGCAGTAAACAATGCTGCAGTGAGCGGCGTAGTGTGCCAAATAATTACCCACTTAGACAAGAGAACAATCCGATTCTTCAACGAGCTTCATGACTCCATTGAAGTAAGACATTCAGACGAACTGGAATCTCTAGGATTCGTTAAGGACGGTATTGAAGTCATTCAATATCTGAATATTGAAGACAACCCAGTTGGAAGAGGCAAAGACGATGCTGCCCTCATCATTGAATCACCAGCCTTCGCTGAGTCACATGTGAATCTAATTGACACAATATGGGAATCTGCAGTCATGTTTGACACTGCGGTTGCTAGGTATACTGACAATCAAATTAACGACCCACTTAGACTTACTATTGGTGAAGGGTCGTTCCTGAAGAATATCACTTCCGCATTAGGCATTGATGAGGAGTTGCCAGATGAAGACACTCCTTTTGACCCTGATGCGTTCTTTGCAGCAGGGAATGAAGTAAACCAAGCTCGAAAGAAGTTGACAGAGGGTAAACTATCCAATCTGCAGGTACTGGGCATCGACATAGCCCTTATGCTGAGACAAATTGGTAACAGAATTGGTAGAGAAATCGCATTTTCATTGAGAAGTATCGAACACGACATAGAGTTCCTGGACGAGATGATGGATTGGTGGGAGTACGCTGGATTGGGACGTCTCGAATATGACGTCGACCCGAACTTCCACGTAAGAGTAGGGCTAAACCACCCACCTGTTGATGATCCCGATGCGCTTCCAATGTGGGAGATGGATGACGGCATTATCGAAGGTGCATTGTCCGCTAGATTTTCCAAGGACGCACAAGTGGCAATTCAGAGGTTAGAAGGGAGTGGAGTTCCTGATGACCTTTGGCATTACGTCATACACAGACATACCTCCCATTCCACAGAACTCTCAGATTGAGGAAGTAAAACGGAAGTTAATATACTCGCCAAGGATGTTACAAAACATGCGCTTGGGAACACTCATCAAGTTCGCTAAGGAACTGAAGGGGAAGAAGCCTGTTGACATCGATAAAATCCAGTCGATGGGCCTGCTGGCAGTCAAACTAGGACAGATTTGCGCCCTCCGCCCCGACCTACTTGAACCAGACAGATGTATCCAACTTCAAGAATTATACAGTCGAGCGCCAACTATTCCATCTGAGAATTTTGAGAAACTCCTCTCTAAATATACCGATGAGAATTTCCGCTCTGAATTTAAACACATCGAGCCAGTCCCGTTCGCAGCAGCGAGTATCGGACAGATACACAGGGCTGAGTTAAATGACGGCAGTAAAGTGGTTATCAAAATCATCAAAGGAGATTTCAAGAAATCATTCGAACGTGACGTCAAGAGAATGAAAAGATGGATGAAAATGGGATTATTCTTCAACCCAAAACTCAAGAAAGTAGGTAACCCCATCGGATTACTCAATCACATCGAGGATTACACTCTCAGAGAACTGAACCTCCTGAACGAAATTACTGGCAAAGAAAGACTGGAAAAACTCGCTGCTGAATATAGCGATAAATTTCCAATGCCAAAACTACGGTTTCCAAAAATTTGGAAGAATCTTTCCAGCGAAAATGTGCTCGTAATGGAAGAAGTTCAGGAGCCTACCCTTGAATCTCACCTTAACTCTGGGACAATGGAATGGGAAGATCTCCTTCAGTTGTTCAGAATACATGGAGCATATATGTTCGGAATGGGTGTCTTCCACGGAGATTTACACCCCGGAAATGCAATGATGGGCGATGATAAGAACTTCATTTTCATCGATACTGGTGCTATTTGTGAAGCACCAGAACACGTGAGAAAAGCACTGTTCGGGTTCTTCTTTTTCTTAGCCAAGGGAGAGTTGAAGAACGCTTTCGATGCAATGTTAACAATGGCAGATGTTGCTCCTACCGGAAAGACACTAGAAACATACTACGACTCGATGTTCGAACTATACGACGGATTTGTAGGCACATCCGTCAGCGAAGTATCACTCACTCAGCAGATGATGAAGACTGTGAAAGCTGCAGTACTTGCAGGCTGTTCCTTCGGTGATGAAGCATTCCCAATCATTCGTTCCTTGATGTACATGGACGGCATGGTTCTGAAGGGGCACCCAAATGTGGATTTGATTTCCTCAATGGGTCCATACCTAGATGAATTTGCTACATTAATCGACACATCTACGCTCCTAGAAAGAGCACCGATGAGTAGCAGAAAAGCGGTGGACAAAAACCCCTCTTTAATAAGTAAAACAACGGCGTGAAAACTATGAATAGCGAAAAACAACCCTCAGTGGCGATTATAGGAGCAGGTCCAGGTGGACTAGCTTCAGCATTGCTTCTTGCAAAATCCGGAGTAAAGGTGACTGTCTTCGAGAGGTCACAGAGAGTAGGTGGCAGAAATAAGGTCTTCGAGAAAGACGGTTTCAAGTATGATTTGGGACCAACTTTCTTCCACTACCCGGAAGTTATTGAGGACATTTTCCAAGCCATTGGTCTCGACGCTCATGAAGAGTTGAAACTCAAGAAACTAGATATCAACTACAGACTCATCTTCGGTCAAGGTGGAATGCTAGACTGCACCAGCAACATTGACCAAATGGTAGAGAGAATCGCAGAATTATCTGGAGAAAAGAACGCTCAAGGATTCAAGAAATACCTAGAAGACAACAGAATGAAGTTGGACAAGTCCAAGCAATGCCTGCAGGAGCCATGGTTCGGCGCCACAGACTTGCTATCAAAGAGAGCAATGAGAGTTGCTGGAGTCCTTAGACCACAGAGATCTGTTGCCAAAGACTTGATGAAAATCTTCGACGATGACAGATTGATGCTAGCAATGTCGTTCCAAACAAAATATTTGGGAATGTCACCATTCAACTGTCCAAGTTTATTTACAATGCTTGCATTCTTGGAGTACGAATATGGAATCTTCCATCCGATGGGAGGACTAGGTAGCGTCTCCGAGAGAATGGGAGAAATCGCTAGAGATATGGGAGTCGAGTTCAGAATGGGTGAGGCTGTTACCGAAGTCATCATGGACAAGAAAACAATCAAGGGTGTTGTAACCGAAAATGGTGAATTCTATGCTGACAAGGTTGTAATGAATGCAGATTTCGCACAAGGTATGACATCCCTTTTCCCTGATAATGTCAGAAAGAAGTGGTCAAACAAGAAAATTGACAACAAGAAGTATTCATGTTCAACATTCATGCTTTATCTTGGTGTAAACAGAACTTATGATGACCTACCACACCACCAAATCTACGCCTCCAAGGACTATGTTTCAAACTTAGAAGACATCGAAAAGCACCACAGACTAACTTGGGACGACCCATCGGTCTATGTGCAAAACGCATGTGTCACAGACCCACAAATGGCACCAGAAGGCTGCTCAACTGTCTACGCACTTGTACCGGTATCTCATATCCATGAAAACATCAACTGGGATGACGAGAAAGACCCATTCAGAAACAGAATCATTGACCAAATCGAGAATAAACTCGGATTTGAAAACTTAAGGGAACATATCGTCTCTGAATTAGTGATTACTCCCGAAGACTGGGGAGAGCACTGCTACAGAGGAGCTGTATTCAACCTAGCACACGGACTAGACCAAATGCTTTGGAGAAGGCCGAAGAACGAGTTTGATGAGATCAAAAACCTCTACCTAGTTGGTGGAGGAACCCACCCCGGAAGTGGCCTTCCAGTAATTTACGAATCAGCAAGAATCAGTTCCAAGTTGATCTGTGACAGTTTTGGTATTAGACCAGACTGGAATGGTGTCGATACATGGTTCGAAAGCAGGAAGCGAAGAACAAAGTCATCAAACTTGGTTACACCACAAAAATCCGAAATCACACCTGGAAGCCCAACCCAATCTTGAGGAATTGAAATGGAAAGTCAGGTCATCGATGATGCATATTTGCAGTGCCAACAAATCTGCAAAAACGCATCAACCACATTCTACAGCTCATTCTCTGCATTGGGGTGGGAAAAGCGTAGAGCAGTCCACGCTGTTTACGCTCTATGCCGATGGGTTGATGATATCGTAGACGGAGATGAAGAACCAACAGTCGAAATCAGTGATGAACTAACTGAACAGACCAACCAACGCGACCTGATGTTAAGAGAACTGCACTCGGGCAGCGAACCTTCCAACCCGCAAGAGATCCACAGCCAGAGACTTATGGCTCTAGTCTCAATTAGAAACAAATTGCACCAAGCAAAAGAAGGGAAAATCTCACCAAATGACGAACCCGTTTTTATCGCACTTCAAGATGTGTTTACCAAATTTTCAATCCGACTTCAGGACTTTGAGACTATAATCGAAGGAATGGAAGATGACTTATTCCCTGTAATGTGCAATACTTGGGATGAATTGCGTTCATACTGTTACAAGGTTGCGTCCGCAGTCGGATTAATCCTCATTGAGATATACGGTTATGAAGACAGAGCTGCTAGATTACACGCTATCGACCTAGGTATTCAGATGCAGTTAATCAACGTGTTAAGAGATGTTTCTGAAGATTATGGGAGAGGTAGAATCTACCTTCCAAAAGACGTATTGGCCTCCCATAACATCGATATCGAAGACCTATCAAATCCAAACCTCCCTCAAAATCCATCATGGGCTTCCTTCATGAGAGAGTACCTTGAGGTTGTAAGAAGACACCAAACCTCAGCAGTTCACTTATTCGAATATCTTGACCCACGGTCTCGAGTCCAACCAAGAATTATGCTAGACGCTTATACCAAGATATTTGATGAGATAGTTAGGCGTTCAGGAGATGTATTCTCCGCACCACTCAAACTTTCAATCACATCAAAGATGTCACTTTGGATGAAAATCAACTACCTGAAAATTAGGGCAAAAATGAGTGCAGAACAGTAGGTGAGAACATGGAATGTAATATTGGAGCAGCAGGAAAAGCAGCACGTCTGAAACTTGGAATCGCAGCGGTTTTAGGAGGATTTGTTCTTGCAGGAATAATCCTATCTGGACTGCTTGAAGGGACCATTTGGTGGCTAGGTGTTGCCGGAGCAATCTTTGGTGGTGCTTTCGCAATATGGGAAGCGAGAGTTGGCTGGTGTGTTGTAAGAGCGATGGGATTCAAAACCCCATTGTGATTGTTTCACTCCCACTCAATTGTACCAGGCGGCTTGTGGGTAATATCGTATACCACCCTGTTTACCGCACCTTTTACCGTGTTGGTAATTCTTGTACTGATCTTAGCCAGTACATCGTGAGGAATCGTTGAGTATCTCGCAGACATACCATCTAAGGATTGTACAGCACGAACAACAACGGTTTCTCCGTATGCCCGAACGTCACCGTGTACTCCGACTGAGCGGACTGGGAGTAATGCTGCAAAGTACTGCCATGGGATTTCTATTTTGCCTTCAGCCGCTGCTGCTTCCAATTCCTCTTCGACTATAGCACAAGCCTCTCGAACTACGTGAACTCTTTCTTTTGTGAGTGGACCAAGACATCTGACTGCTAGTCCGGGACCTGGGAAAGGTTGGCGGTCTGCAACCCTAATTTCGAGTTGCCTTGCTAGGTCTCTGACTTCATCCTTGTACAAGTCGCGTAGCGGTTCAACAACCTCCAAAGTCATATCTTCAGGAAGTCCACCAACATTGTGGTGACTCTTAATTGTGTCACGGACACCACCACCTGACTCAATCCAATCTGGTGCAATTGTGCCTTGAACTAGGTACTTTGCACCAACTTTGGTCTGTTCTTCTTCGAAAATTCTGATGAATAATTCACCGATGATTTTTCTCTTCCTCTCTGGGTCTGTAACATCAGCCAAAGCCTCAAAATATCGGTCTTCTGCAAAAACTGTAGTCAAATTCAAGCCGTGTGCTGCAAGCATTTCTTGAATTTCTTCGGTCTCATTTTTCCTCATGAGACCTGTGTCTACGTACACGCAGTGCAACTTGTCACCTATTGCTTGGTTTGCAATTACTGCAGCGACTGTTGAATCGACTCCTCCGCTACAAGCAATGATTGCTATATCGTCGATTTCATCCTTCATTTTTTGAGCGGACTCCTCAATGAAAGATGCTGCATCGAACATCAAGCATCCCTACCGTTGACCTCAGCATCCATTTGCTTGACTCTTGCAACTTGGTCGAGTTTATTCTGCTTTAGAGCAGCAGCATAGGTCTCATTGCCAAGCGCTAGAATTTGAGTTGCTAGATAACCAGCATTGTCTCCTCTGTCAACACCAACGGTTGCTGCTGGAACACCAGGTGGTAACTGTGCAATGGATAGTAGACTGTCGTAAGGCACTCTGCCACCGCATGGAACACCGATAACTGGCTTCGTGGTTAGGGCTGCAACCGCTCCTGGAAGTGCAGCTGCCAAACCTGCCATAGCGATGAAAACAGTACAACCGTCTGCTTCTGCATCGTGAACGATTTGCTCTACGAAAGCTGGTGAGCGGTGAGCGCTAGCAACACGCAGTTGGTAAGAAACTCCGAATTGCTCGAGAATCTTCGTACACTTTTCAGCAACAGGCATATCTGATTTGGAACCTAATAGTATAGTTACGTCCATGATGATGCGCCATTGACGGTGGTTCTTCAACGTACCGCGCGCTAAAATCAATTGTAGGAACTAAGTTTGAATACAACTTCATTATGCCTAATGCATGGATGGTGCTTCTTTCGATTATCATGAATTCACAGATATTATCCATCCAAAGCACGAAAATCAATCCTATGGCCTGTTCATTTATGTCCCGGTAATTATTGTATGCTGCATAATTTTTTCATCGCTAGCTCTTGGATTGACCTGGCTTAATATGGAGGTTAATTATGACTTTAGTAACCCTGATATCGATGACTTAAATGTTGAATTCGATGATAGTTTAGGTGAAAGAGAAATTTATGTGAGGTCCGGTGGAGAGTTCGATAAAACTACAGACTCAAATGAAGACTTAGAAGCAGAAGGATATGAGGACGCAGTATCTCAGAAGATCACACTCAAGGTGTTAACCATAATTATGATTTCATTCTCGGGAATAGCATTAATCTTGAACTTGGTAGCATTCACAAATAATTTGCCTTTGATAAGAGTTCTTAACCTAATTATTTGGATTATCATTGCCCTTTCTGTTGTTCAGGTAGTAATGTTCGCAGCATTCTATGACCCATTTGCAGGATCCGCGGAGAGCGAAGATGATTCTGATTCCGATTTTACATGCGATGAGGGCCAAGATGAATCTAATTTCTTGAATGTGTATGGCAAAGCAACAGGAAATTGCGAAATCATGGGAGAGTCTGCTTCAGTTGAAGTCAGTTATCACGCAGGTGCGGCATTTTGGTTTGCTTTCTCTAATATGTTGCTCATTTTGTTGGCTGGTTTTTTCTGCATATCTCACACTCGCAAAATTAGGCTATATTCAGGACAAGGTGTGAAAATCTTGCAAAGATTTTGACAATTCATATAGCCAGTAAACGATTGAAAAATGGTTAGTTGGATATTTCCAGTATTCTATGTAGTTAGAATATCTAATCATGTAGGAACTCTACAGGAGCATCCGCTTCAAGCATCGCTTTCTCGTCGTGAATGACCCCTCTAACAAGATTCTGACCAACTCTGAATAGAGGCTTTGCAGCCCATTTTCTACGGAAAAAAGTTGCTCCCTTAACGTCAGGTATTCTGATATCTTCTGGCCACTCCATACGATACGCTTTGAGAGATATTTCTGAAAGGAACACAGCGGTCTTGTAATTCAATATCCATACAGTTACAGCTAGAATCGCCTGGATTATTTCTGGGGGTTGAAAGAACAAAGAAAACGCTGCAAATGGAGAAATTAGTAACTTGATCATGTCAACTCTGCCAGGGACCTTACTCGCTCCGAGCCAAACTGCAACAAGTGACAGCATTATCCCCGCCGCAAGGAATGAAGTTGGCCATAATCCATCGCTTCTCACTAGGAGAATTAACCCTACAGTGAGGGGTAATAGAGACCAAGCCATTGGAAATAGCATTCTCGGGCCCACACCGGGAGCGTCAAACTCTTCCCACTCCATCGGCTACCTTACTCCAAATCTTCCACTAGCCAATGACTATTCAAAATCACTCATCGAATGGATAGGAAAGTGTTAGATTTCTTGCAGCATATACTTCATCGACTCTTCGAACCTTTGTTGTAACAGGAGCATTGTGTAGAGTTTCTGGATCTTCTTGCAGTACTTCTACGAACTTCTTTGCGAATTCGTCAAGGGTTTCCTTTGATTCAGTTTCTGTTGGCTCAACCATCATACATTCTGGAACGATGAGAGGGAAGTAAACCGTTGGAGCCATGTATCCCTTGTCTAATAGTCCCTTAGCGATGTCCATTGCACCGATTCCGCACTGCTCTTTCATTGGAGCCATTGATATCGTGAATTCGTGCTTTACCACATCTACAGGAGCACCGTCAACGAATTGATGTCTAACGCCAGCCTTCTCTGCTTCTTCGATTATTCTATGTCTGAGATAATTCGCATTTAGAACCGCATGTTGTGACATTGTCTTCAGCCCACGTCCATATCTGCGATAATATGCCCAGCATCGGATGACTGCACCGCTGTTTCCATGCCACTGCTGAACCTTACCTATGCTGCTTTCTGGCTCATGCCAGTGGTACCACCATTCATGATTTGCAGCAGTAATTTGGTCGTTTGGCATGATTGGTCTTCTCTTGACAACCGGACCTGGGAGGAATTCTGCCAAGTGGGATTTCACTCCGATTGGACCCGAACCTGGGCCACCGCCTCCGTGCGGCTGGCTGAATGTTTTGTGTAAGTTGTAATGGACAGCATCGAATCCCATCAATCCTGGAGAAGTGAGACCTAGGATTGCGTTGAAGTTTGCACCATCATAGTACATTTGTCCGCCAGCATTGTGAACGATTTCTGCGGCTTCAGCGATTTCTGGTTCAAAGACACCGAGAGTACTCGGATTGGTAATCATCATAGCAGCTGTGTCATCTCCAACTACGGCTCTTAGCGCATCAAGGTCTAGTCTTCCATCCTCTTGGGAAGGAATTTCGATGATTTCGAAACCTGCCATAGACGCGCTTGCTGGATTTGTTCCGTGTGCAGAATCTGGAACAATTACCTTGGTCCTACCTAATTCTCCTCTGCTTCTGAAATATTCCTGAATACAACGTATTGCAGTGAACTCTCCCTGTGCTCCAGCAACCGGTTGTAGAGTCACTGCATCCATTCCAGCACAGATTCCAAGCATATCCTGCATCTCGTGGAAGATTGCTAAAGTACCCTGAATTTGGTGTTCAGGTTGCAATGGATGAATATCTGCAATACCAGGTAACTGTGCAATTACTTCGTTTACACGTGGATTGTGTTTCATAGTACAGGAACCAAGTGGGTAGAAACCAGTATCAATTCCAAAGTTCCTACTTGACAACCATGTATAGTGACGGACCATTTCCGGTTCCGATAATCTTGGCCACCTCGGAAGATTAGCCCTAACCAAAGATGACGGGATTTGAATATTCTCGGTTGGTGCAATAGGATCGGGTTGAGAGTATCCTCTTCCTCCTGCTCCATTGTGCTCGAACAAATGGCTCATGCTGCCACCCCCTGCACAAGTGATGCAGACCACACCGCAAGATGTGCTGCCAGCAGTTCTATTTCAGTTGCTTTGGTTTGGTCGCTAAATGAAACTAGAAGCCAATTTTTCCTCTCAGGATACCAAGTCGATAAATCGAATCCTCCTATCAAACCTTGAGTGTCGAGATATGCCAAGCAATCTGCAGCACTACCCGGAAGTTCGACTACAAACTCGTTGAAGTTAGCGCTGGTAAGATGTGGCAGAGCGATTGTTCCCAACTCGGATAACTTCTGTTTTGCTAACTGACATGCTGCCATGTTTCTTTGTGCTAATTTCTGTAACCCCTCTGGACCAAGAAGAGACATGTGCATAGCACCCATAAGTGCGATTAGAGTCTCGTTTGTACAGATATTCGATGTCGCTCTGTGTCTTCTAATGTGCTGTTCACGGGTTGATAATGTCAAACAGAATGCTTCCTTTCCATCAACATCGATTGACCGCCCAACAATTCTACCAGGCATTTGCCGAAGGTATGCCTTGGTGCACGCAAATATTCCGTATAACGGACCACCGTACGTGATTGGTGAACCCAATGCTTGTCCTTCACCAACTACGATGTCTGCACCGTAATTACCCGGTGCCTCTACTAATCCCAAACTTACAGGTGCAACACCAACAATGAATGCTGTATGCTCTCCAACGATTTCTTTGACTCTGATAAGACCTCCGTCAAGAATGCCTAATGGGTTTGGTTGCTCGACGTAGATGCCACATGAGCCAGCCGCTTCTTGTAAGGAATCCAAATCTAGAGTGCCGTCGGAATTGTGTTTTAGTGTCTTTACGATAATTCCTCCACCTTGGGTGTAATTGTGAATGACAGACATTCTAGAAGGTGGAATCAATTCGCTAACGTAAACTGTATCCTTTTGAGTCGCCTTTCTGTTGTGTACCCTTACTGAACATGTAAGAGCTTCAGCCGCAGCAGTCGAGACGTCGTAAACCGATAGATTTGCAACTTCAAGTCCAACGAGTTCACTGATCAGAGTTTGAAATTCCCACATTGCCTGAAGCATGCCTTGGCTAACCTCTGGCTGGTATGGAGTATACGAAGTCAAAAATTCACCACGGGTCACGAGTTGGAAGACACTGGAAGGGACATAATTTCTGTTAAGCCCTGCGCCGAGGAAACTTACTCTGTCACCGAGAGCAACGTTCGCTCCTAGCAATCGACGAGCATCTGCGATGATTTCTTCTTCCGATTGTGGAGGTGGAAGAGGTAGTTCATCTGTCATTTTTACACGCTCAGGAATATCAGCAAATAAGTCATCCATAGACGACATTCCCATAGCTTCTAGCATCTCTTTTTCTCGCCCGAGATTCGGTAATTGGTCAACCATAGGCAGGCCTCTGTGCGGTTCGTAGCGCGGAACCAAAATGAATGTTAGTCTAGCAACAAACCAATATTATTGGTCGATTTCAGAGCGTATATGGCGCACGTAGCCACATTTTCGCGTTACCATTTTAACATGAGGGAGTATTTTTTCAATTTGCTCAGGAAAGATCGAAACTCTTGATATCATAGCAGACTGAAGAAGTTATTGTTCAAAAAAATCAATATCGAATGTAAGAAAAATTACATTGTTTTTTACCAAAAAAGTAGTAACTAATCCTGCCACTTTGTCCAAGTTCCGTCTGAATTCTGGTACCAGTGGTCGCCATCATTTGCTTTGAACCAGTTAGTCCCATTTTCATCCGGGTCCAAGTAGTCCCCAGCTGGTAGGTCTTCCCATGAACCTACAGTATTCTCATCCTCTGCTTCATCTCCGTATTCATCCACGTCTTCTGACAGTGGCAGAGGTGCTGGC
>JBMYVD010000025.1:0-21674 GCA_049606035.1 Candidatus Poseidoniaceae archaeon
ATGGGTGCAAATTCGGTCTTCTTTGTAGATGGGTTTGAGATTACTACGGTGCAAAAAGGCGACCAACTGTTTGTAAACGAACCTGCGCTTTCAATGGTAGTTGATGGCGGAATATTTGACCCGGATACAATGTACAATTCATATGGCATTCAATTTGATACGACTGCCTTCCTGATTGGTGTTGGCCTTTCCATTCTTCTAATGACAGCCCTCATCATTCGTCCCGAATGGTATATTGTCAACACAGTGGGCGTTCTTGTTGGCGCAGGTGTGATCGTAATGCTTGGAGTGACTTTCGTTCCAACATTAATTGTAATCTTCATGGTACTTGCTGCAATTTACGACGCATGGGCTGTGTACCGCTCCAAGCACATGCTTGACCTTGCAGACACAATGATTGGGTTGAACCTACCAATCCTGCTTGTTGCTCCACAGGAGAGTGGATACTCAATGCTTGATGAAAAGGATTCAATCCGCGCAAGCGATGAGCAAAAATCAGCCCCTGCTGAGGCCAAATCAGTTGAGGATAAGCCGAAGCAGGTGGTGAAGAGAAAGAAGCCAAAGGAAGCCATGTTCATGGGTCTTGGCGACGTAATATTCCCTGGAATGTTGGTGATTTCTTGTGTTAACTACATCGCAGATAGCGGCCTAGCAGTCGGTATTTCAGCACTGATTGGTGGACTGGTTGGTTACTTCATTCTGATGACTTATGTTGCATCGGGTAGGCCTCAAGCAGGCTTGCCACTACTGAATGGTGGTGCAATTCTTGGTTACATCATTGGTGGCTTGATATTCGTTGGAAGCGCAGCGTTCTCGTTTGGAATTTCGTTTTGAGGTGATTTGATTGCTAAGTATGGAACTCTTCCGAAATGAAGCGGATAAAATTCGTGCAGATCACGATAAGCGTGGCATTCCTCATGATAGGATAAACAAGGTCATCGAGTTGGATGAGCAATGGAGAGGCGCTCTCAAAGAAATGGAAGAAGGCCGAAGAGAACGCAATCAAGCCGCTCGTGGAATTGCAGACGCTAAGAAGAGCGGAAACAAGGAAGAAGCCGACAAAATCATGGCTCAGGTCAAAGATTTGGGTGAGAGAATCGCTGCTCTTGATGACAAAGCGAATTCGCTTCTCGAAGAGCGTGACCAAATAAGAATGAGAATCCCAAATTTGCTCCACTCCGCAGTTCCGGTGGGTGATGATGAATCAGGCAATACTCAGCATTCCCTGCATGGGGATAAACCTGAGTTCGAATTTGAACCGAGAACACACAACGAACTCATTGAAATGAATAAGTGGGTCGACTTGGAAAGAGCAGCAAAGATTGCTGGCAGTCGTTTCTTTTTCTTGAAGGGTGATTTGGCACGCCTTGAGATGGCGCTCCAAACATATGCAGTAGATTTCCTAGTCGATAGAGGGTTTACTTTCGTGCAACCCCCAGTAATGATGAATCGTCAAGCGTATGAAGGCGTTACAGACCTTTCAGACTTTGAGACAGTCATGTATGGAATTACTCCGGACCCCCTTTACATGATTGCCACCAGCGAACACCCACTGACTTCGATGTACATGGACGAGGTTATCGAACCCAGCCTCCTTCCAATAAAGATGGTAGGCGTAAGCGCATGTTTCCGCAGAGAAGTGGGTGCACACGGGTTATCTGACCGTGGAATTTGGAGAGTCCATCAATTTACCAAGATTGAACAAATCGTGATTTCACATCCAGATGAATCATGGGACCATCACGAAGACCTATTGCAGAACTGCGTCGATCTGTGGGACAAACTTGGCTTACACTACGAAGTGGTGAACATCTGCACAGGAGATATGGGAACTGTCGCTGCAAGGAAGTACGACCTAGAGGCTTGGCTACCAGGTGCAAACGCATTCAAAGAAATCGTCTCTTGTTCAAACTGTACGGATTACCAAGCAAACAGATTGCGAATGCGCTATCGAACCGCTGAAGGGAATGCAGCAGTCCACACTCTAAATTCAACCGCAGTCGCTACCAGCAGAGCTCTAGTGGCGATAATGGAACAGAACCAACTAGCAGATGGAAGAGTAAAAGTTCCTGAATGCTTAGTTCCTATGATGGGAGGAAAAACCCATCTCGAACCTTGTCAGTGGTGATAAAATGCGTCGTGCAGTCTTTCTAATTTTGACCTTCTTTCTAGCATCATTCAGTGGTTGCTTTGGTGAAGATGTAGAAGATAAGCCGATAACACCTGCCCTTTCTGTTGAGGAAGTATCCTCAGCGCTTCGTGGACAATACATGTCAATTGCAGTTGAATCTACGGTAGATTGGACGGTGAACCGCTCACCAGGATTGTTCTTCATGGATGAATTTGGTGTTTTGCGTGATGCTGAGTCTGTGACATATCCTGCATCTCAGGCGACGCTAGATTTCTTGGTGATGGACACAGAGAGAGACGATATTCAGTTAACCATTATTGCAGGTACAGAACTGTGGAATGCCACACTGGTTCTAGAAGATAGTGCGGAACTTATGCTTGTAGATGGAAGAAGAGCATATGATACGATTGACATGTTAACATCTCAATACAATAACCGTTGGTGTGCTTCTGCTTCAATACACGAAGGCGGAGCAGCATACGAAAATGCTGCATTGGCTATGGAAGAGCGTATGTGGGACATGGGATTCGATTTTGTTGAGGTAACTCGCTATGATGATGACCCAGACCAACTCAACGTTGTAGGATACAATTGGGGTAGAGTAAATCCAGATGAATACATTGTAATCGGTGGCCACTTTGACATCGCTTATGCATTTACACCCCCAAGCGGTGGAACAAATGAAGGTGCAAACGACGACACTTCCGGCTCTACCGTATCCCTAGAAATGGCGCAGGCTTTGGCTCAAATGGAATTCGACCACACTGTGGTAGCTGCACTTTGGGCTTGTGAAGAAGAAGGACTTCTGGGCTCGAGGGCTTACGTTGCAAACCTTCCAGAAAATGTGTCGGTTAGAGCGTACATGAATTTCGACATGGTTTCTCTCAATTACCCGATTACACCGCTTACTGAGCCGATTATTGACCCATTGACTGGAGATATCTTTGAGCCTACAAAATATGATTGGCAAATCAGCATTGCTGGAGCAAGTCAGACAAATATGGAGAGGATGATGGAGTGGGTTGGAATGACAATTGACGAGGATCTAGCCTATCAGCCAACAGAAGGTAATCCTATCAATTGGCAAATTGCAGAATCCTGTGCTTCAGATCACTGTTCATTCTTTAGTGCAGGTTACCCTACTTTCAATTTCTTTAGTCCAGGAGGGGACATTTCATTCTGGCAGGAATGGCATTCACCTTCAGACACTCTTGAGTTCATGACCGCTAAGGCCGGCGGCCAAGAGGGCATGGCCAGCGGTTTCAACAGCCTAGTATGGTCCTCTCTTGACTTATTCATCAGAGTCGATAATGCAGAGAACTTCCACGGAAACTGGAAAGAATCCTAATCAATCACTATTGAATAGGTCTGCACCGAGTAACGGCAGTAGAACCGATGCATCGCCTTCTACGCAAACGTTCGGAGCTTCTGGTCTCATTTTACCCCAACTAATTGCTTCACGCAATCGGGCACCTGAGAGACTACCGTCGTGCTCTGGAGCGGTTGTAATGTAGATTGCTGAATCAAGGCCACCACGGTATTGATTCCACCAAATTACGTGGTGCTTTGAAATTCCTCCTCCTACCATGAGGGCATTGGATTTCTCAACGTCCCAAGTTAGGTCGCTCATTACCTGTTCATCAGCGAGAGTATCGATGTGGAAATCACGGTATTTCTGTCTGAACATGAATAACTGAGCGCCTATGCTTCCATCAGTGATTCCAGGAATACATACTGGAATTTGGTTTTTGTAAGCCCAGTAAATCAACGAATCAGGGGTGCCGATTCGCTTTCCTAACTCCCAAACAAGGTGGATTGAACCAAATCCTACCCAAGCGTCTGCTCCTTCTTTTCCAGTTTCAGCAAGCCTGTCATTCCTGATATCTTCTAGAACTGGAAGGACTACTGCTTCGATTATTTCTCCATAACTTGCATTTGGAACGATTACGTTACCAAGGCGCATTAACTCATGCTCTCCTAATTCGATGTCATCCAGTTCGAAAGCACCGTGGTAGTAGTGTTTGTATGCTCTAGCAATGTCGTGGTCTAGCATTCCACAAGTTGTGGAGATTACATTGAACATTTTTCTCTTTACAGCCTCTACAAAGAACCCCCTGGTTCCTGTAGCGCACAGGCATGCAGGGAATGATAGCCAGTTGGTTACTTTGGAAGTATCACCATCGACATCATCGATTTCCTTCTTCATATCCACTAGAATATCCCTAGCATAGGCGAGTTTGGTAGCGGTGAATCCACCAGCTGTCGCCATTTGGTCGATAAGAGAGGCAGCGGTGGTTAGTGATGAGAAATCGTAGTCTTTGACCGGTTCATCAAATGACTCAGGGTCGATTGCCATGGTGTAATGCGAGTGGTATTCGCATATGAAACCGATGACTATCATTGGTGTTCTAATTCATGGATTTTGTCACGCAACATTGCAGCTCTTTCGAAGTCCAATTCGAGCGCTGCTTGGTGCATCATCTTCTTTAATTCTTCAATTGAATAATTTAATTCTTCAATTGGTTGTGAAATATTGCTTGTGACAGAATTTGAGGTCGCCCATTTGCCTGCTCCAACCTTTAGATTGCTTGCCCAATCTCCGTCCTTTCGGCCTCCTTTCGAGGCGACTAATCTCTTGCCTCCGGCAGTACCGGCAATCAAATCGTCAATGTCGCTTCCCATCTGTGGAAGTGCCTTTTTGATAGTCATTGGAGTGATGCCAAATTTCTCATTGTGAGCAATTTGTCTCTCTCTTCTTTCCAAGGTCTGTCTAATTGAAGCAGTCATCGGCGGGCTCATCGAATCTGCATACAAAATCACCTTGCCATTGGAATTCCTAGCAGCTCTTCCAATGGTCTGGAGGAGGCTTCTCTCATTCCTTAGGAAACCTTGGCGGTCTGCATCGAATATTGCGACCAAACTGACCTCTGGGATATCTAGTCCTTCTCTGAGCAGGTTGATACCAACTATGGCATCTATATGTCCTATTCTTAGTGCATTTAGGATCTCAGTTCGCTCTATGGTGTCGATTTCTGAGTGTAAGTGGTGTGCTTTAATGCCCATCTTGTTTAGGTAAACGGCGACCTCTTCTGCGAATTTTATGGTCAAAACTGTCACCAGAGTACGCTCTCCTCTCTCGATTCTTGCATTTATTTCAGATAGTAAATCTGCGACCTGGCCTTCTGTGCCGCGAACTTCGATTTCAGGGTCCAGCAAACCAGTAGGGCGTATTTCCATCCTTGGAATTTCATCTATCATTTGGAGCATGTCGTACATGCTTTCTGAATCTGGGTGCTTCTTGGAATATTCAGGTTCGTGCACTCCTCCACCGCCTGCAACGTGACGCAGTCCGATTGGTGCGTCTTGATTTGTAACCTCACAAAGATGCAGTAATTCTCTTTCTCCAGGCGTTGCACTTACGTACAGCATCTGAGGTACTAAATTCTGAAATTCATGTAATTTTAGGGGCCGGTTGTCGGCAGCCGAAGGCAATCTGAAGCCGTGTTCGATTAGATTCAATTTTCGGCTTCTATCACCCGAATACATTCCACCGACCTGCGGCAATGTAACGTGGGATTCATCCATAATGACAAGGAATTTCTTCGGGTCTCCGTGGAATTGTTTGGCAGCAGCAGCGAAGAAGTCTAGCAAACAGTATGGCCTTTCTCCGTAATCTCTGCCATCAAAGTGCATCGAATAATTCTCAACCGCTGTACAGTGTCCGACTTCTCTAAGCATTTCGAGATCGTATTGCGTTCTCTGCTGTAATCGATGTGCTTCGATATCTTTGCCTTCACTCTTGAGTTCAGCGACCCTTCCATCGAGTTCAGTCTCTATGTTTTCGAGAGCTTCTTCGAATCTCTCCGGTGATACCATGAAGAATTCCTTAGGGTGAATCCAAGCTTCATTCAACTCATCTAGAACTTCCCATGAAACGGGGTCGCAAATCTGGATATGCTCGACTCCATCGAATCCAAACCGAATTCTAAGCGGGTCATCACGACTCGGCATCCAAACATCTAGATTCTCTCCTCTGAGTCTAACTTGACCTCTCTCCAGGTCTGTTGTGGTTCTCTCATACTGAAGAGCGACCAATTCTCTGACCAAGTCTCGAGGTTCTATCGCCTGGTCGACATGGATCCTACAATGGTATGACAGGAAGGTTTCCGGGGCGTTCAAACCGTATATACAAGAAACCGAGGAGACAACCACGCAATCAGGTCTGCTGACTAAACTGGCAACAGTAGCGAATCTTTCTTGTTCGATTCTTTCATTGATTGACAACTCCTTGTCGATATACAAATCTCTCTTTGGCAAGTATGCCTCTGGCTGATAGTAATCATAGTGGGATACGAAATATTCTATTCCATTTTCAGGGAATAATCCTGCCATCTCTTGATACAGTTGACGGGCTAGAGTTTTGTTGTGACTCATGATCAATGTAGGTATGTTTAGCCTCTCAATTATGTTCGCCATCGCGAAGGTTTTTCCTGAGCCAGTGACGCCCAAAAGGACACATCTTTCTTGATTATTTTCCAATTGGGAAATCAATTTTTCAATTGCTTTTTCTTGGTCACCTGCAGTGCTGTGTTCAGAGTGAATTTTGAACTTCGATACCTGTGGTGAAAGTTGGTCTTTCACCGCCCCTTCTAGGGCCTTCGAGATGTCGAAGGGATCGCTCATTTACTCACATCCTAAGGCAGATACAATCCACCATTGACGTGTATTACAGCGCCGGTGATGTAACTAGATTTGTCTCCAACCAAGAACGAAACAACCCCTGCAATATCTTCTGGAGTTCCTATTCTTTTCAGAGGAACTTCCTGTTCACGGCTAGCTCTCTTTTCCGGACTATCTCCTGCCAATATATCGGTATCAACAAATCCCGGTGCCACCACATTCACACGCTTACCTTCTGGCGCTAGTGATTGTGCAAGGGAGCGAGCCCAAGTCGAAAGTGCGGCTTTCGATGCTGAGTAATCAGCACCGTGGGGAGAACCTTTGGTTCCGAGTTGGCTGCCGATTACACAAATTCTTGCATTTTCTGTAAGGTTTGATTTAACAGCGTTCCAGGTTAAGAATGCGCCTTCGAAGTTAGTCGTCATGGTTCTTCGTAAATGGTCGATATCCAAATCCTTAGCATCGATTCGGTCATATCTCCCGTGATTGATAACAAGGGCGTCTATTCCTTCAATGACCCATGGATGTGTTGCAAGAAGTGCAACTTCTCTAGCATCAGTCACATCACAGTTAGCTGCAACAGCGTCCACTCCAGAGTCTCTGATTTCATCCACTACCATCTCAGCCGGCTTTGAGGAGTTGCAGTATGTCAGAAGAATCCTGTAGCCATCTTCGGCTAGTTGCTTGGAGATCGCAGCTCCAATTCCCCTGCCGCCACCGGTCACTAACGCTGTGCGCATGGAAATCCCAAGAAGAGTTCACTCAATAACTCACTGGAGGAACTGAGCAAGTTGTGGTGGTTGCCAACCTTCAGGTTTCAGCACCTTTCCATCCTCTCTTCTCAAGACCTTCCCGTCGACGAGTTTAGCCATGTTTGACCTGTGGACCTCATTGAATGCATCATCATAGATGTCTTGCATCCCATGATTGATGATTGTTCCAGCAAGAATGTAACCAATATCCGCCAGTGCGTCTAAGACTTCAACAAGGTCTCCTGCTCTTGCAGCCTCTGCGTACTCTTGTACTTCTTCTGTAAGTAACTTGATTCTTAACTCAATCAACTCTTCAGGACCGAGTCCTGGTTGGTCTAACTTTGGTATTTCGAACGCTTGGTTGAATTCTAGCAATGACCTTACTATTGGATTCATGAATGGCTGCGAATCATGCCACTCTATCAAAGTTGCATTGCAAATAGTAGTATCCATCCAGTGGATGCATGGGCCCTAAACCACCAATCTTGGAAGTTATTTCCTGCAGCCACTAACACGGTTGTAACAAAGCCGAGGGAAACCAGAGTCCCTGTTGGAGAGACTATCGAGAAAGCAACTGCCCAAATCGGCATTGAGATCAACATTGCTGCCATGGTCACTGGCGGTGTGAAAGTAGCCGGGAAAGATTTCACTCCATTCTTCTTGTCGCTTTCAACATCCATCTGTGCATATCCTAAGTCAAATGCTGCAATCCAAATCAGAACCCCCAGTGAGACATACAACAAATCAGGATACCAAGAATTTGAGGAAATCTCTCCGGTTATCGCAACCCAAGCACCCGCAGGAGCGAGTGCTAGGCAACCTCCAAGCCACCAATGGCAAAGCCACGTGAATCTTTTGAGGTATGGGTAAACCACGAATGCGATTACAGGGATTGGTGAGAGGTACAAGCATAGCGGGTTTAGCATTCCTGCTCCAAGCACAAGCATTCCCAGGAAAATGCCACAAAGAATCCATGCAGTCTTCAGAGACATGCTACCGGATGCTAAATGGCGGTTCGCAGTTCTAGGATTTGCAGCATCGATGTTTCTATCGATAATTCGGTTCAAACCCATCGCCAATCCACGCGCTCCAACCGCCGCAATGAGTATCCAGAAGTACTCAGCATATGTGGGGTCGCCAGCCATCAATGCTCCAATGAAGACAAAGGGTAGGCTGAACAGAGTGTGTTCGATTTTTACGAATGATGCGATTTGCTTGAGGTCCATTCACATCACCAAGTTGTCTGGCCATGGTGGTAGGTCAAATCTATCTATCGCAGCCAGAGTCTCAGGATCATGCATTGTAATTGCGGGCCATCGGCGAACCGGAGTCGGCCCCTCATTAGATGGAATTGGAGTGGTCGCATCCCAGAAAATTCTGCCATCTTCAACGATGAAATCGCGCTCTACTGCAAAGCGTGAAGTTAGTTGCCACAACAGTCTTCTCATCGCTCCTTCGCCGTGCAAGTTCATGTCATTATCTGTGACGAAAAGCCATCGGAGTTCATTTTTTGAATCCAATTGCCAAATTGAATTTCGCAATTGAGAAATTTTCTCTCTTTGAGCCTTGGCCGCATCTTCATCAGGCCAGTCCATACCAGTTCTTGGCTGAGGTTTTCCTTGGATGTCAACAGTTACGACAAGCATTGAATTTCTCATCAACAAGCAGTCTTCGACATCATCCAATTCTGAGATTTCTTTCAGCAATGATTCGCTTATTCCAGGGGGTTCTTCCTCTCCCTTCCTCCATGCTGGTGCTTCCTCAACTGGAGATCCTTCTAGGGGCTCTCCACTCCTGGGGTCAGCGGGAACAAGTTTGGTTGCATCAATGATAACTTTGGAATGTACATTCTCATAGGTTGATGCTGGTTCAAGCGAGTCACTTACCATTCCGTCAATTATGGTAATGTCCGTTCTCGGGTCAACCCGATTGTTCAGAGCATCTAGCAGTGCCTCAAGGTCACTCGGCTTATCATCGGTAGCGATTAGGATTTTCAAGAACATCATTTGTCCCGCACCCAAAAGGCCGAGGCAGGTTTTCCTTGCTTGGCGAGGATACCTCTGCTTACTCTTGACAATCGCTAAATTGTGGAAACCAGTTTCCAATGGTAAATGCAGGTCCAAAACGTCCCTGTGTTGGAAGGATAGGATAGGTCGGAATTGTTTGCCAATTGCCTCTCCGAGATAACCATCCTCCATCGGTGGTTGTCCGACAATGGTGGCGGCTAACACGGCGTTTTTTCTGCGGGTGATTGCGGTTACGTTCAGCACAGGATACTGCCCGGTTAATGAGTAGAATCCAAAGTGGTCTCCGAACGGCCCCTCAGTTCTGGTTTGAGTTGCATCCACCCAACCTTCGATTACCACGTCTGCATCTGCGGGAACAAGAATGTCTTGGGTTAGCGCTTTTGTGATTCTCAGCCTTCTTTTTCCAAGGAATCCAGCAAACATGTACTCTTCGAGATTATCAGGAAGTGGGGCGATTGCTGAGAAAATCAATTCTGGAGGTCCCCCAATGCAAATTGCAACCGGCATTTTCCCGTCTGGCCAAGCAGCTGCATGGTCTGCACCGTGCTTGTGTATTTGCCAGTGCAATCCTACTTCCTTTGGACCGAATACTTGGCCTCTGTACATTCCAAGATTGTGTTCGCCAGAATTAGGGTCTTTGGTGACCACGAGTGGCAGGGTAATGTAGCGTCCACCATCCATTGGCCATGTCTTCGGAATAGGGAGTTTTGTTACATCCAAATCCATTTTGACCCTTTGGCAAGAACCCCTTCTCACCTTTTTTGGTGGCATTGAGATTGCGTCCCTAGCCAGTGGCAAACCAGTCCAAGGTTTCTTGACAATCCCTCCAATGTCTGGTTTCATTAGGGCAACTAGCCTGTCTCCAACCTCTGTTGGATGAGCAGCACCAAGTGCTCTGAGCGTCCTATCGTGGGAGCCAAACAAGTTCATTGCAAGTGGGATCTCGCTAATTTCGCCGTTTGGTAATCGCGGCTTCTCAAACAGCACTGCTGGACCATTTGTTTTGACTAGCCTATCTGCGATTGCACCTGCCTCTAATTCAACGTCTACCGGCTCTGATATGCGTAGTAACTCGCCCTTTTCTTCGAGGTGGGCAAGCCAACGAGTAGAATTACGCCAGGCCATGCTACTGCTAGGACAACCCATTCATGAATACTTGTTCTCTTCCGACTCATTCAAGTTCCGCCTCCCCTTCGGGGAGGCATGGCGACTTGCGACGTATTGGTTATCGGGGCTGGTCCCGGGGGCGGTTCAGCCGCCCTTCACTCCGCTCGTGCTGGTCTCAGCACAATGATTGTCGAGGCAGACCCTGAAGTTGGGGTGCCTGTTCACTGCGGCGAGTGTCTATCACAGATGGCTGTTGACAATCTTGACCTCGAACTTCCTGAAGATGTAATCGCTCTCGACTGCAAAGGCATTAGAGTGATTTTCCCAGACGGCACGGCCAAACTTCTTACAGAGAAAGGATACGTTCTCGAGAAGCATAAGTTCGAACAATGGCTGTGTGATGAAGCTGTCAAAAAAGGTGCGAGTTTACACCTTGGGCACAAGGTAACTTCTATGGAAAGAATTTACAATAGCAAAAATGAATTTACCAATTGGAAAATTGATGGAAAAGGAAATGAATTTCCAATTGAATGTAAAGCGGTGATTGACGCTTCTGGAGTTGCAGGTGCAGCGACAAAATTGCTGGATATGGGAACGGAAGTTGAGGTCATTGCTGGCTTCCAGTATGAGATGACCGAGGTCGACAATGATGGATATCTTGACTTCTACTTGTGGCCTGAATATTCTCCTCATGGATATGTATGGATGATTCCAAAGAAAGGCGGTCGTGCTAACGTTGGGTTGGTTACAACCGACAAGAAAGGCGCAATCAAATATCTAGACAAGTTCGTCGAGGATACGTACCTCAAGGGCAAAGGAATACAAAACCCAGAATGGAGAAAGCCAGGAATCAAGCCAAGGCCGTTTGGAGGCACTATTCCAATTTCCGGCCCTCGTGAGATTACAACCGGAGACGGCCTGATTTTGGTTGGAGATGCTGCAGGATTTACTTCGCCGCTTTTCGAAGGTGGCTCTCATCTAGCACTTTGGTCTGGTAGGCAAGCCGCACAAACAATCGCTGCTGCAATTTCAGAAGGAGATCTTTCCAACAAGCGCATGCTAGCCTATGTCGATGCATGGAAGAAACGCTTCCCACCGTATCATAAGATCCTAAAGGGAAAAACATCCCTATATGATTTGAGCGATAAGGAATTATCCAACATGGCACGTTGTTTGCCAGAGGAGTTGGGTTCTATGTCGGTTTTAGATAAACTCTGGATTGGTTTGAAGATTCTAGTAAAACACCCACTGCTATACACAAAAGGCGTAATAAGCGTCTTGCTATCATTCGGATATTCGAGGGCTAAGCATTTTGGCTGGTGAGTAAATGGAATCTTTGTTGATGCCATTCGCTGTTTTCGTTGCAGCATACATCACTTACAGACCAGATGCTAAACTAACTTGGATTCTCGCTACGCCTTTCCTAATTCTAGCCTTCATGTTCACGATGGATTATGACCTCATCCATCTTGTTGCATGGTATGGTGGAGAAGAATTACCTTTGAGATACAGATTCGCAGCAACGTGGGCTGCAAGAGAAGGACCAATCTTGCTTTGGGTTGCATGGATGGCACTTCTTTCGATAATTTGGAGAAATCCATTGAAATCAGAATCGGAGGAAACTCAATTACTGCGCCTAAGGCTGATGAATGGATTTGCTCTAACTCTTCTCCTGGTCGCATGGATTTTGAAACCGTTCAAGCCTGCAGAAGGCAACGGTCCCGGACTAAATGAACTCCTGCAAACCGATTTGATGGTCATCCATCCACCACTTATTTTCCTTGCTTATTCACTGTGTATCGTGCTTTCATGTATTGCAATCTCTTCTCTGCTAACGAGTTCGAAAGGTATCAAAGACAGGATGATTCAAGTCGCAAGGCCTGCATTCTTCTTCGCAACACTGGGAATCGGTTTAGGTGGCTTGTGGGCCTATCTTATCCTTGATTGGGGAGGCTATTGGGCTTGGGACCCTGTTGAGACCGGGTCCTTGCTTCCGTGGATATGCTTGGTGATGCTCCTCCATTTGAGAACCAAGCCAGGAAAGACATCCGACCACATGTGGGCAGGCGTTGCGATGGCAAGTGGAGCCCTGGCGCTGTTTGCTACTATGGTTACACGTGCAGGTGGTGTTTGGGCGGTAAGCGTACACACTTTCGTTGTGAATTCTTCAGGCTCTCCACCACAAGATGTATTTGGACGAATCATGGTCCTTTTGTCTGATAACAGCGGTATTGAAGTCATAGTTTACTTCATGGGGATTCTCCAACTTCTCGGAATATTCCTTGCCACTAGGCTGGGCCATGAATACTCAAAATATTGGCTTGCACTTCTGCCGGCTATTGCAGTACTAGGCGTAGTTGGAGGAGGGGATGTTCTAGATGGATTCCCCTCAACACTTCTTGTTCTACTGGGTCTAGGCCCGTTTGTTGAAGCGGGTATAAACTCACTTCCAAAGGGCCATGATTGGAAGTGGTTCGCTCTTCCCGGAGTTATGGTTGTTCTGAGATTCATTCACGGTGACGTCCTATTCGAGTTGTTATCCCTGCTGTTCGCATTTGGATTAATTTTCGAAGAGGAGCGATTCAAAGCTTGGGGCTGGGCAAGTGCTGGTGTTATGCTATTCCTCGCAGCATCTTGGGCAGGAATGTTTGACATCTGGATTTGTGCTCTTGGTATGACAGCCTTCGTGGCACCATGGTTCTTTGCTGAAGAAAACACGGAGTCTAAATTGTCCTTCAAAGATAGGGCAACACAACAGCGTCTTGCATTGTGGAGTCCAGTAGTAGCCGTGGGTCTTTATCTGATCCTAACCCTAGTTATCCTCATAGCGAGTATCGACTCGATTCAGTTTGCAGCACACGAGTTGTATGGTGCTCCGTTCATTGCAGTGATGATGATTTCATATGTCATGTGGAGCATGAGAAAGAAGCCAGAACGCATTTTTTACACCCTCATGTCTACTCCATTGATTGTATTGATCGCATGGCAATTTGGTAATTCTCTTGGCTACGACTCTCAAGATATTCTAGGGGCATCAATCAGCCGTGGACAAGTTGGCTTGGTGGTCTTGATTCCAGCATTATTTGCTCTACCTGCGACATTATCTCTGATTAAAGAAAATTCAGCGAAGCGCAAGATACCATTCTTTGCACATATAGTCCACCTCGGTGTTGTTTTACTTGTTATTGGACACGTAATGAGCACGACAATTATCGATAGAGGTACATTCTCTCATTCTGTTACACTCATCAAAGACGAGAAGGTTGAATGGGAGGGTTATGAATTTGAATTCACTGAAGTTGTAACCCAAACCGAGGGCCTTGAAGTCGGAGATGGATATCTCGGCGCTGTAATCAACGTATATGAAGACGGAGAATTGATTGAAACCGTTGAACCTGGTGTGTTACGATTTGACACTCGCTCTAGGTCCGAAGTCGATAGAATAAGCATGTGGCACGGAGATTTAGTACTGATTATGGATGGCACTCAAGCACGCTCTCTTATGGAGGGCAGTGACCTTGTTAGAATCATGGTTTATGATTTGCCAGGAATCCATTTGGTATGGGGTGGATGGGTGTTGATGTTGCTAGCAAGTCTTGCCATGTGGGTACCTCGGGGAGACCCAACTCATTGAAATAGGGATGGTTGGTCGCCGAAATGCCCCCGTAGGGGGCGTTAGGTGAAATACCATGGAAGAAGGAACCATTGTCCACGTCGATTATGACCTGTATAACGCAGACTCCGGCGATTTGATTGAGACCACAAGAGAAGAAGTCGCAAAGGAGCATGACATGCACCAAGAGGGTAGAACATACACTCCTCTTGTCTGTGTAGTCGGTGCTGGAAACCTGATCTCCGGATTTGAAGACAGCCTTCTTGAGGCTGAAGCAGACAAGGACATCTCACTAGAGATCGCACCTGCTGATGCTTACGGCGAGAAGGACCCAGACCAAATTGAGACAATTTCAGTCGACAAGTTGCTAAGACATGTCCGTGACCCTAAGTCGCTCTACATCGGAGGACCAGTTTCAATCGAGGGCCGTCAAGGAACTCTTTCCTACCTAGCAGCAGGTCGTGCAAGAATCGATTACAACCACCCAATGGCTGGTCGCACTCTAAAGTATGACTACAAGATCGTAAAGGTCGTTGAAGGAAAGGAAGAGAAGGTTGCAGCACTACTAGAAGCAAACACAGGCCAAGAAGGCTTTGAGGTTTCATTCGACGGAGATGACATTTCAATCATCGTTCCTCAAACAATGCTATTCGACCCTAACGCTGCAATGCAAAAATTCCGCTTAGTTACAGTTCTTCGTGACGCAGTTGAGGCTGGTAAGGTCTCATTCGTTGAAGTACACGAGCCTCGTGTTGCTGCGGACGACCATGACCACGACCATGACCATGACCATGACCATGACCATGACCATGACCATGGCGAAGAAGAGTGATTATTGCACGCAATACTCATCACCTTAACCAGCGTGGTATGGACATGGAAGACACCGAATTCTCCAGCACAGAGAGAATTCTACTATCCGTTATTGGGTTGATTTTCTTAGTTGTAATTAGCGGAATAGTTTTCGCACCCGAGATATTCTGGGATGATTTCGTTAAGGTGTATATTTGGGACCCAATCGTAAAAGATGCTGGAACATCTGGTGATGCTGGATATACTCCAGTGAATACAGCGGTGTACATCGCTACGATGATAGCTGCCGTAATCGCATTTCAGGCACTATTCCGTAAGTGGCAACTACCTGTGGATGACAGGATGGTTTGGGCACTGATTGCATGGGTTGCGTTGGCGCCTGTTCTAAGAGTCATGGAAGACGCTGATTACTTCAAGGAAGGAATCGATGTTTTGTTCATTTCTCCACTCATCCACATCCATCTTGCTGCTTGGTTGATCCTATCAGCAATAATCGGGCATATTGGAAGGAAGAATCACCTTTCTATGCTTATGATGCTGCTCGTGGCTTATATCGCCTTCACAGGATTGCTCGTGCTTCCTAGCGTACACACACACGATACAGGTCATGCATGGATCTTAGGAGGCTCTATTGCAGGTGCAGTAATGATTGCAGTAGTAATTCACAACACTTGGAATTGGCATGAAATTCCTCGTGCTATGCTTGCATTTGCTATCGGTTTGATCACGATGGGGCTAGGCCATTGGGCACAATTGGTATCCACTCCTTGGGTTCAAGATAGTGGAATGCTGCCCAAAGATAACGCAATACTGTGGCCTGTTCTGGTTACAGTCGTTCTACCCGCAATAATCACTTGGGCTGTTTGGCGTAAAGGGGAAGAAGATCTGATGCAATTACGCTTGACAGGAAACGAAGTAGGGCTGATTCCCGATGGAATGACACTGGATGAGTGGGAGAGTGAAGACCGTTCCAGTCACCCTGTAGAGATGCTATCCCCACGCGGAATTCTCGCAACTCCCATGGTCGCAGGAATGTTGTTTGGACAACTATGTGACGGTCTGGCAACAATGGTTGGAATCGACTACTTTGGATTCTCAGAGAAGCATCCTCTTTCGGATGCTGTAATTCAGTTTGGAAACGATTTGGCTATTCTTGGTGAAGGAGCATGGCTCTTTTTCTTGGTCAAAGCGACGCTTGCTGGATTGATAGTTTGGATGTTTTCAGAATTAAGAATTGAATCAAGGCAACAGCATCTTCGTGTCCTGATTGTATTAGCTGTAATGATTGTAGGAATGGCTCCGGGACTTCGTGGTATCGGTCGCTTAATTCTAGGTGTCTAAGCGGTTGATTCAAGTCTAAATCGCTGCTCGGTGATTTGAGGGGAAGACATGGATAGGTTACCAACTCGTGTAAATCGTGTTGACCCAGACTACCAAAATCGCCGCACTCACAATCTAGAGTTGATAGAAACACTTCGCTCAAGACTTGATGCGGTTAGCGAAGGCGGCGGTGGAAAATACGTTGAAAGACATCGCAGCAGAGGAAAGATGCTGGCCCGAGAGAGGATTCAGAAAATCATCGACCCAGGCACAGCATTCCTAGAATTATCTCCACTCGCAGCATTCGAATTATATGACGGTAGAGCAAACAGCGCCGGAATTGTAACCGGTGTTGGTCTAGTTCACGGCAGAGAATGCCTATTCGTTGCAAATGATGCAACGGTTAAAGGTGGTTCCTACTACCCAATGACAGTAAAGAAGCACATCCGTGCTCAAACCGTCGCTCATGAAAACAATCTTCCTTGCATTTACTTGGTAGACTCAGGTGGAGCATTCCTTCCCATGCAAGACGAAGTTTTCCCAGATATTGGGCACTTTGGTAGAATCTTCAGAAATCAAGCAAAAATGTCCGGTGACGGCATACCACAGGTAGCAGCGGTACTCGGAAGTTGTACCGCTGGTGGTGCATACGTTCCTGCTATGAGTGATGAATCAATCATTGTCAAAGGAAATGGAACGATTTTCTTAGCCGGGCCACCATTAGTCAAAGCAGCAACAGGAGAAGAGGTAACTGCAGAGGAGTTGGGCGGTGCTGATGTTCACACTTCACAAAGCGGCGTGGCTGACCATTTCGCTGAAGATGAAAACGAAGCACTGCGAATGGTTCGCAACGTAGTCGAAAACCTTGGTTCAAGGGAATTGGCTCCATTTGACAGGAAGGATGCAGAAGAACCATTCTACGACCCAGATGAATTACTGGGTCTCATTCCTTCAGATAACCGAACTCCGGTAGATGTAAAGGAAATCATAGCAAGGATCGTTGACGGCAGCAGATTTCACGAATTCAAATCGAGATATGGTCAAACTCTGATTTGCGGTTTCGCACACATTCATGGCTACAAAGTAGGAATCGTCGCTAACAATGGAATTCTATTTTCAGAGTCATCCCTCAAAGGTGCTCACTTCGTTGAGTTGTGTGGTCAAAGAGGAATACCACTAATTTTCCTTCAGAATATTACTGGATTCATGGTAGGGAAGGCCTACGAGGCCGGTGGTATTGCAAAAGACGGCGCAAAACTCGTAACCGCTGTTTCTTGTGTGAACGTACCAAAATTCACAGTAATTGTCGGTGGTTCTCATGGAGCGGGGAATTACGGAATGTGTGGAAGAGCATACGACCCACGCTTCTTGTTCATGTGGCCTAACAGCAGAATTTCTGTTATGGGCGGTCCGCAAGCTGCAGATGTTCTCACAACCGTGAAACAAGACCAGAGGGCGAGAGAAGGTCAAGAGCCTATGGAAGGTGAAGAATTAGAAGCGTTTAGAGCTCCAATTCTAGAAAAATATGAGACTGAAGGAAGTCCATATTATTCAACCGCAAGACTCTGGGATGATGGAATAATCGACCCAAGAGATACTCGAGATGTGCTCGGACTTTGCATAGCGGCAAGTCAGAATGCAAAGTTACCAGACGACCGATTTGGCGTATTTAGAATGTAATTGGAAAATTAAAATTTGCAATTGGAGAGTTTCACATGAAGGATATGCCAAAAACCTCACTAGTCAAGGTCGAAATTGACGATTGTGTAGCAAGAGTAACCCTTGCAAGGTCCGAGAAATACAATGCTTTGAACGTACAGATGATTACCGAATTAATCGAGGTATTTTCTTGGACGGCAAAGAATTCAGTCGGTGTCACAGGAAAACTAGTTTCTGATGATGGCATACCATATCTCAGAGTCCTAGTTCTATCAGGTGAAGGTAAGCACTTCTGTGCTGGCGCCGATATCAACATGATGCGAGATGCAGGAGCAAATACTCCTGAAGAAAACCGCCGAGATTCAGAACGATTAGATTCTTTATTCAACGGCTTGTGGGCCCACCCTTGTTTCACAATCGGAAAGATACAGGGTGTTGCGCTCGGAGGCGGTGCTGGTTTGATTGCGTGCCTAGACCACGTAATTTGCGACTCCAGAGTAAAAATCGCTCTATCAGAGGGCAAGTTAGGAATTCTACCTGCAGTAATCGGGCCTTACGTTTACCGAAGAATGGGAAGTGCGAACTTCCGCAGACATGCAATGCTTGCTGGTAGAATGGATACAAGCGAAGCACTGAGAATCGGAATGATCGATTGCATCGATGATTCATTAGATGAATCAAGCGTCGTATCAGAAGTTCTCTCAACGGGGCCCTGTGCGGTAACAGCGGCTAAGGAATTGGCTCTTGGTTTTGACAGATGGGAAGGTGATGACGAATCACTGCGCCTTTGGACTCTAGATTTCACAAGTAGAATGCGTGGCAGTGATGAAGGGCAAGAAGGACTCTCTTCTTTCTTAGAAAAGAGAAGCCCTAATTGGAAATCTGAGGAGTGATTCGATGCTAAAACGTACTCTCGTCGCAAACCGCGGTGAGATTGCATGCCGCATTTTGAGGGCGTGCCGTGAGGCAGGCATCGAAGGAGTTGCGATTTATGCTGAAAACGACTCTGGAACCTTGTTTACAGAACTCGCAGACATAGCTGTTCAACTCGAAGGAGAAGGCCTAGCAGAGACCTACCTCAATCAACAACAGATTCTACAAATAGCATTAGACACAGGATGTGACTCAATCCACCCGGGATTCGGATTCTTGTCTGAGCGTGCGGATTTCGCAAAAGCAGTCATGGATTCAGGTTTGATTTGGATCGGACCTTCTCCCGAAGCCATCACAAAGATGGGTGACAAAATGACTGCACGTATCACCATGAAAGAAGCAGGAGTCCCCGTAATTCCAGGTGAAGAAGTAACAGGAGGTCTCGAGGAAGTTCTTCAAATTGCTCCATCTGTTGGCTACCCACTATTGCTCAAAGCAACCGCTGGAGGCGGCGGGAAAGGAATGCGCGCGGTCCACAAGCAAGAAGACTTGGAAAGCGAAGCTAGAGCTGCGATGAGAGAAGCATTGAACGCTTTTGGTGACGATAGAATATATGTCGAGAGATTACTGACCGGTAGCCGCCATATCGAAATTCAAGTTCTTGCAGATAAATATGGCAAAACAATCCACCTCGGGGAAAGAGAATGTAGTATCCAGAGAAGACATCAGAAAGTCTTCGAAGAATCACCCAGTGTTGCTTTAGATACAGAATTGCGTGAGGCAATGGGTGAAGCGGCATGTGATGCAGCAAGAGCAGTGGCTTACGAAGGCGCTGGAACAGTCGAGTTTTTAGTTACTCCAAAAGGGGAATTTTTCTTCCTTGAAATGAATACTAGGATTCAGGTAGAACACCCTGTAACAGAGATGGTAACAGGTGTAGATTTGGTGCGCGAACAACTGAGAATCGCCGGTGGCGAGGCTATGAGTTGTGGCCCTCTCAACATGCGAGGTCACGCTATCGAAGTGAGGTTGTACGCTGAAGACCCGTCAAACAATTTCTTACCAGCTATTGGTGTACTACAGAAATTCATCGCACCTAACGGCCCAGGTGTACGATTGGACACTGGTGTAAGGGAAGGCGACGCTGTAACGCCAGATTACGACCCAATGCTTGCTAAACTCATTGTTTGGGCTCCTTCAAGAGAGGAAGCACTTCAAAGAATGGGCAGAGCATTGGATGAATTCGTTGTACTGGGCTGCACTACAAACGTTAGATTTCTCAGAGAACTTTGCACTAATTCTGACGTTGTCGATGGCTGGACCACAACCGACATGATTGACAGATTATGGCCTGATGGCTGGTCTCCCGCTCAGTCAAGCACAATTCTAGATGCTGGGCTATTGATTGCAGCAGCTTGTGAGTCAACTAATCACGGCAAGGCAGTAACCTCTTCGAAAGGAGGAAATGTAATCCCATCACCTTTCTCTACGATTAACAGGAGGTATCCATGATGGAATTCAAAACCTCCAATGGTCGAATCGAAATCGACCCTACAAGAGATGGGAACTCTTTCACTCACGAAGGTATGGTTTTGCATACTGGTGATAATTTGTGGTTGGAAATCGACGGTAGAAAGCACAAAGCGATCGCAACAAAGGTTGGAGACGTTTGGTGGGTCCATGTTCTAGGACATACACTTCAATTCGAGGTAGTTGAGGCAGGAGCATCATCTGCAGACGATGAGGGCGGACTGACAGCACCAATGCCAGGAAAGATTCTCGAAGTCCACGTTAGTGAAGGACAAAGTGTCACCTCAGGTGATATTCTGATGGTCATGGAAGCGATGAAAATGGAACACAAAATCGTCGCATCTAGTGATGGTAAGGTTGAAATTATTCACTTTAAAGAAGGTGACCAAGTTCCACAAGGAGCCGAATTACTCACCATTTCTGAATGATTTTGTCAGTAACGCAGGTGTTACCCTTTAATACCTCCTCAATCAGCCTGCAGCCATGCAGAAAGCGCTTGCACTATGTATGACAGCCCTCCTTCTCCTTGCAGGATGTTTAGGAACAGAAGACGCTGAAGAGGTTATTGAAGACCTAGAAGAAATAGTAGAAGACACACTAGAAATCGTTGGCTGTGGAGATGAAACAGCATTAAACTATGTTGCTAATGTAACCAACGCCACCAACGATCTGTGTGTTCATGAGGACTCCCTCGAGACTACAATTGTCGATTTCATCACAATGATGGAAGACGGACCAGATATGGAAACTCTCGACTCAACAGTCGGTTTCTCAATGGAAATGTCAGACATTTATGTTGACATGGAAGCCTGTTACGAATGGGAATACTGGAACCCAGACCAGGTAGATGATAGTCAACCATACAACGGATGTCCAGATGTTGTTGAGGTATCCATTCATTACATGGAAACCACAGTAATGTCTCCAACAGGATTCAAGTCATCAATGGAGCATACCATTGACGGTGAAACAGAATCCTCCGAGGTTATCATCTCAGGAAATGAGGTTCAATTCCACTTCATGAACTCAACCGAAGACTACACCGTAAGAATGAAGCATGCAGGTACCTTTGAAGACGCAATGGAGCAAATGATGTCCGATGACGATGACATGGGTAGCGACGATGACGACATGGGTAGCGATGACGATGAGATGGTCTGCTACGACAT
>JBMYVD010000026.1:0-20827 GCA_049606035.1 Candidatus Poseidoniaceae archaeon
TACGGCATTTCCAGACTTCATGGCGCACTTTGCTCTGGAACAATTGATGGTAGTGAAGTAAGCGGCTCAGCATATTTTCAGAAAGTGTGTGTTCAAGCACCATCACCACCATGGTTTTGGGGAATGCTGCACTTAGATGATGGATCATACATCGATTGGTTTGTACCACACGTTTCTCCAACACTGACAGCTAAAGATTCACGACATTGGAAAAGAAGGGACATTACACATTACCCTCTTTCCATGGGTGGTTTGTTCCATGATGTGTCTCGACAGAGAAGTGAAAGATTCAGTGAAGTGAGAGTGGAAAGGACATGTAACGAGCATGGTTTACCAACTTTTCACGTCCACATGTGGAACGGTGTAACAGAAATCAGAATCGAAGCAAAATCAGTTACTAGAGCGCACTGGACTTTCGACCAGCCTACTCGTGGTGGAATGAAATCTCACCTTACCTACAACGAGTATCCGCTTGAGGTCACAAAACTCGAAATTGATGATGAACAAGGTGTTAGAACCCGCAAGGATTGGGGTAGTATCCGAGGTAATGCAGAACACTCATGGGGACTACTTCATTGATAAAATCGCCACAAGGTTCATGACCGTCTAGGTACGGATAGTAATTAGGAGAGGTAAATATGTCCGATGAGGAAGTTACATCTGAGACTACCGAAGAAACCGCAGTTAGCACTGAAACCGACGCCCCTGCAGAGGCTGTTTCAAGCAATGATTCGCTAAGAGAAAAATTCCGCTTAACAGGGGATGAAGAAATATTGAAAGATGTAAAACCATCCTTTTTCGCATTTATTCCAATGTACTTTGTTGCATTAATTATCCTTGGAGCTCACATGTTGTTTGGAATCGACTGGGACGCAAGCAGCGATGACAACATGTTAGTCAAAACCATGATTTTCTTGCTTGAGATCTCGGATATTGGTGAAATTGGATTCGTTATGGTAATGCTTGGTGTAACATGGTTCAACAGAATGTTGAATGGTTCTACTAGCGGAAAGTGGACAACAATGTTCCTATTGATTGTTGCATTCACTCCACCAGTACTACGATTGGATGATTTCATTGCTTGGATAATGGGCAAAGATGCAGGATTCATCCCACTTGATGAGTTCAGTTACTCACTATTCGGCATATTCTGGGCAGCGTTATTTACTCTGTTCACCGTATTTTATCAGAGGAGTTTCCACTACGCAATCACAAACCACAGAGTCATTTTCACACAGCATCTCATTATTCCTGGAGATGGCAGAAGAATCCTTTTCGATAACATCAACGAGGTTAGAACTCAGAGAACTATGATGGGGGCAATGTTTGGCTACAACACAATCATCTGTGACACTGGAAGCCAACTAGGAATTGGAGAAGATGCTATGTCAGTATCTGTTGGAAATGCTCCTAGCAACTCAACAACCGAGGTTGGTGCCGATGGCCAAGTCACAAAGAACTTCATTAGGAAATTGTTTGCGTTTGTGACTTACCAGAGAACTCGTAAGATCGACCTTCCAGACCCAAGATTCTCTTTCTTCTGTATAACCAACTGGAAATCAATCGAGCAATTGTTGAATGAGATGCATCAAAGGCACAGTCAATCTGGACAGTTGAAGGACTTGAAAGAGCAATTGACTGAACTTCATGATTGACACATAGGTTTCAAAAACCTGTTTAGTAAGCCAGCGCCATGAGCGACCTCATCCAGCAGGCTGGCATGGCCCTTTCAAGTGGACAATTTACTGAAGCAATGGAACTCTTTGACCAAGCAAGAGAGGCTGAACCCGACAACGCAGTTGCCCACTACGGATGGGCAGAAGCAGCATTCATGCGCCTTTCAATGGACATGGAAGAAGATGTACCAGCTGGAAAAATCATGCAGGTTTACAAGAAGGCCATGCAACTGGATGAAGAAAATCTAGAGTATGTTGCTTCCTTCGCAAACTTCTGTCTAGACTGTGGAAGAATCCCTATGGCGATCAAGGAATATCAGCGTCTTGAGAAGATGGCTGAACTGAATGAGATACCTGTCGAAGACACACTATTCGATGCTAGCCGACTAATCGTTGATGCGATTGAGAGAGTTGGACAAGGAAGAGACAACCCAATGATTCAACCATGGCTTAGACAAGCTCTGGTTTGGGCTGTTGGTGGTCTCGGCTACTCTGCAGAAGATGCTGCAGCAGTCCTATCCTCCGATGAGTGAGGTGTGTTGTGATGGGGAAGGCGCGAATCGCCTTCCGTTTTGGTCACTATGGTGACTGTTTTCATGGTAGCCAAGTGCAACCTGATGTCCCTACAGTACAGGGAACTTTCATGCACGTTTTCAAAAAAAAATTGAAGTGGACAAATGAAAGGATGCCTGTCGCATTCTCAAGCCGCACTGATTCAGGAGTTCATGTTAGATTGAATGGTGGATTCATCGACATCGACCAAGAACGCTGGGATGCGATGAAGGAAAAAGGATTCATGAAGGCTGTTGGACACCAAATTCCTGAAAGTATCTGCTTGATAGACGCTCGTCAAGTCTCAGATGACTGGTCTCCACGCAGAGCACTCTACCGGACTTATCGCTACAGAATGGAATGTATGGAGGGTTGGACTGAACCTGAATTGGACGATTTCACAAAATTGTGTTCGCTATTTGTTGGGAAACACAACTGGGCAAATTTCTGCAGACGTGAACCTGGCCGTACAACAACCAGAGTTGTAGAAGCGTGCAGGCCATGGATAAATGATGGCCGTATCATTGGGTTTGAAATTGTAGGAGAAGCATTCGTTTGGAACCAGGTAAGAAGAATTGCGAATGCGATGTTAGCAGTTGTAACCGGCTACAGAACCGTTGAGAGAGTTATTGAGGCAAGAGATACACCTGAAATCGAAATCGACCTTGGCCTAGCAGACCCTGATTGGTTGATTTTATGGTCGGTGAGTTGGGATGGTATCCCTGATATAGACACTGAAGAACCTACGATTCCTAAACCCGACCATTCAAGCAAAAGGTGGCAAGAAATCTGCCGACAACAACAGAAAGATATCTTGATCAGACAATTTGACCTTATTCAAGGGAAATACTGACCCTGTCACCGTCATCCACCGAACAGGACTCACGTAGGAAGACTCCCGCAATGACCTCAACAACGTCTTCATGGCGGGTCAGGTCAGGAATGAGAATAGCACAATCATGTGCCTCCTCGTTTACTAGAAATTTCCCCAAGAATGCGGTCGCTCCACCAAAGGAGACACCATCTCTATCGAATCCTTTGATTCTATGTGCAGTTACGCCACTACTCTCCCCTTCATCAAGACCTGCAGAAACTCGCAACTTTTTGTATTCCTTTAGTGAATCACCCTCGACGTGAACATTTAGCGTTCCTGGCCAGGCGCTGCGACCAATGATTGTCTTGAATTGCTCTTGGTAGTGGTGCTGGGACATGAAGATGTGAGCTCGTCCAAGCCCGGAAGACACAGTACCTTCAATCCGCATCGTCACCTCCACATACCTCTCACTCATCACTGTTTGTAACCGAGCAAAACAACATGTACATCAACCACTTAGCCGAATACATGGCCGGAGACTTATCTTGGATGGAGGAAAGATATTCACATCTAAAAGAGCAATCATTACTATGGCAACCTCCAACTCTAGAGAGCGCCAACACTCCGAGGTGTACGATGGACGGAAAGCCTACAATCATGCTATCTGCAAACAATTACCTCAATCTAACAACCCATCCAAAAGTTGTCGAGGCATCTATTGCTGCTACTAGGAAATACGGCGCTGGAAGTGGTTCTGTAAGAGCGATTGCAGGTACAATGGATATCCACCTTGAGGCTGAGAGAAAAGTAGCTGAATTCAAAGGAGTTGAATCCGCACTAATTTACTCCGCAGGTTACACAGTAAATGTTGGATTGATTCCTTCCCTTGTTCAAGGAAAGCAAGACATAATCATCTCAGACGAATTAAACCACGGCTCAATTATCGATGGAGTTAGACTGACAAAAGCAAAGAGAGCGGTGTTCCCTCACAACGACATGGGCGCTCTAGAACAAGTTCTGAAGGAAAATGATGACTCAGAGAGGAAACTCATAATCGTAGACGGAGTATTTTCGATGGATGGAGATATCTGTCCACTCGATGAATTGACAGCCTTGGCCGAAGAACACAATGCGATGGTAATGGTTGATGACTGTCACGGTGAAGGAGTCCTTGGGGACGGAGGAAGAGGTATCGTTGACCACTTCAAACTACAAGGCAGAGTTGACTTTGAGGGCGGTTCTTTCTCCAAGGCATTAGGTGTTCAAGGAGGAATTCTTGCAGGCAAGGAAATCGTACGCAATCACGCACTTAATCACTCTAGATCTTGGTTACTATCTGGTTCGCAGCCACCCGGAGTTGCAGCTGCACAAAAAGCAGCGATTGAGGTACTAATGGACGAGCCTGAACACCATGCTAGGCTTTGGGAAAATACAGAATATTTCAGAAGTGAAATGCAATCACTTGGGTTCGACACAGGTGTTTCAACCACACCAATTATCCCAGTAATGTGCGGGGAATCATCGGTTGCAAAAGGACTGTCAAGTGAGATGTTGAAGCAAGGAGTAATGGCTGGAGCCATTGTGTTCCCAATGGTTGCAAGAGACAAGGCTCGTGTTCGAACACAAATGTCTGCAGGCCTTAGCAGAGAAGACCTTGATGAAGTTCTACGAATCTTCGAGAGCGCAGGCAAATCTGTCGGTCTAATTTGAAATTTGGAATTAATTATTCTTCTTCAGATTCGAATGATTCGACTACTTCCATTAGGTCAGAATCGTCAGATGCTAAATCCTCTTGCTGTTCTTTGAGGTATTCTTTAGCGGGCATGTCCCTGAATGGATTATTTCCATCCTCAATCATGCATAGCAATCTCCATCTTGGCGCCCAAGATAAGTGAATGTAGAGTGGACCAGGAATCATCAACAACCCCCACGCCAAGTATTGTGTCAATGTGTTGTTGACAAGTAGATCGGTATGAATCAGAGTAAACAATGCAAATCCAATAAACGGCATTGGATACAGAACCTTGCGGTTTACCGCAATTGGCATACGACCAGTAAATGCGGAAACTAAGCGACTAAACAAACCAAGGAATGCAGTTGCAAAAATCAACAAACTTGCGTGAAGTAGCCAAAGAGCAAACCAAAATTCTTCTGTCATAATGTATGGAAGTAGCAGAGCAAGTGAAACTAGCAGTCCATAAAATGCACCGATATTAGATGGATGTGACAGCCACAAAGGCAACTTCGAGAAGCGGCTGGACAGTCCTCCACCAGTGACCATTTCGCGCTGAGAATCATCCAGCGAAGCCATACTAACACCCCTCGGCGAGTCTTCGGCCATGCCATCTCTGCTAGGCAGTCAACATTTGAAGGTACGGTGTGTTAACTTGGCTTTAGTGATTTTTTTCACTCATTTGAAAAAATACGGGAAATCGGACCCTGTACCTCTAATTCTTCTTCAGGTAGCCAATTCCTCTCGAGCAAAGTTGACTCTTGTGACTCTCTTTCCCGCGCATCATCAAACTCATCATTTGATTCATTGATTGCATTGTTCAACGAAATAGCTTGATTGATAATTGATAGGTGCTTTTGTAAAGTTGACTCTTTCAGTGAACTATCCCATACAGAAAGAGTGGAGATGTCCTCGTCTTGTCTGTGTACAATCCAGCCTCCAAGACTATCTTTTGCCAACTTCAAGCGGTGGTTTCCTGGGTTGACCCATCTACCTGAAAAGTTGACCATTACCTCTGAATCCGATACATATTGCGATTCCATGAAAGGGTGGTTCAAGTTAACTGCTAGTGGGATATTTGCCGCTTTTTTTGCGTTTAAAATCAGAATTGAGTTCAGAGCAATGACTATTGAAATTACAATTAAGATGTTGGCAACCCAGATCATTCCGATGAACACCAATGCAGATAGGAGCAATCCCAAGCCAAACTTCGATTTTAACTCGGCACTTGCTAATTCTTTGCCCAGTGGAGTATTGGCAAAGAGAATCAAGCCCTTTGGCGCCTCCATGGCCTCGCCACTTAGAATTAGGACATGAAACCCTCGTTGAATTGGTTGTTCGAACCTCATCATTCAATAAGGGTACAATCACCAACCACACCGTAGGGGTGGGCATGGTCGAGTTGCCAATGGGTAATGTCATCGAAGAAAGGCGGGGGGGCACAGGTGCACTCACAACCCTTCTCAACGAGATGGTAAAACTCGGAGTAAACGGATATATCCGGTGTGAAAGAACACCGAGGGAAAAGATGCCAAGAGTTGGCCAAGTTGTCATCCAGCATGGCGAAATTTGTGTTGCTATTCATGAAGAGAAAGCAATCTTGGAAGGCGTAGATGCACTTATTGAAATCGAAACTGACTGTCAAGAATTAGACTGTTTGATTCAATTGATAGAAGATGTAGATGTACAGAGAATAATCGATTTGCATCCCTCTGCTAAAATATCTGTTGAAAATCCAGAGGAGAAAGAGTCTTCCAAATGGTGGGATAACATAAGCAGTAGGAAGACTGCATGGACTAAATCAAGTAAATTACCTACAATCGACGCATCCATAGAGGTCCCAGAATTCGTACGAGCTAAGGCTGCATCTATGGTCCACAGAACCGCAACTCTTGGAATTAGTTTGGGACCAGGGAGCGTGTTTTCAAATGACAGTGATGAACTGTTTTCCCTAGCATCGAATCTCAAAAATCACGGGAAACCTCTTTTGGTAATCAGCAGAAAAACGAGAGAAGAGGTCTCAGTCAAATTCAACATACCTGCAGACAATTGCCTATGGCTCTCTCAAAAAGAGGGAGAAGGCGTCCAATTCGTTGACCTGGATGCGATTAAAGGAACTGTTTATGGATTCCTTGAAGGAAACCTTAGAGCAGTGTTACTCCTTGATGGCTTGGAATATCTCGCAAATATTTGTGGAGAGAAACACGTCATCGAAATGGTAAGAGAAATTTCTGATAGGATGCGCTATGAAGATGACTGTCTGCTTATTTCATTCGATAAATCCGCATGGAAAAGTACAGATTCCGCACACATAATACGTGCAGCTCCATCAATTGATACTGACTTGTTACACTCTTGGAATCAAGACCCAGAGTCATTGTTAGACCAACCATTGATGGCACCACCGACAGAAGAAGAGATACTGCGTCTGGAGAGTTATCTTGATGAGAACACTCCTGAGACTTTTGTTATCGAAGAAGTTGTTGAGAAAACTGTCGAGGCAACCCCCATTCCTCCTTTAACTGAAACCGAAGTCGAACCTGAAATACAAGAAATTGAGACCGTCATAGTCGAAGAGGTAGAAACAATCGAAGAGACCGAAGTTGTCACTATCGAGCCGGAAAAGAAAGGACCAAGAAAAGCCCAAAGGGTAAAGCGCAGAAGAGCAACTCACGCTAGAGTTCTTAGCGATAGGGAAACAAGATTAGCGGGATTATCTGCAGTGAACAAAGACAAATTCATCGGAGATTTACCGGCGACGAAACCACTCCCAAAAACAGCCATCGGTGTTGGAAGTGAGGGTGAGTTCAGATCCATTTCAAAGAAGATTAGTAGTGGAATAAGTGATGCTGTTCGACAAGAACCGAGCAAGAAAAATCACACTTTGCCTGCTACTAAACTAGGTCCAAAACCTGCTCGGAGAACCATGGCAAAAGCAAACGCAAAGGTCGTAAGCCCACTGGCTGCTCGAGGCATTGAAATAAAGCGCAACCTAGCGAATAGAAGACAAGCATCTAGTGTACCGCAGAGGGAAATCGACATCGATAAGGAATTGGAATCTTGGAAGAAAAAAGAGGAGGAAGTCGAGTGAGAATGACACACAGAGAAAAACTCCTGCTCGCTTTAGCTAACGCTAGGGAAAGTCTTGGCAGAGATGCAACTTCCTCTCGCACTGCCATGTCAAAATTGAATACACTCCGTGGAGTCAATGAGGTACAAGACACTAGAGAATCTGACCTCCTATCTCGAACCGGAACAGAAACAAGACCGACTTTCGACATAGTCGCCGACCAAGTTCTTGGAAAGACCCCGACTTGGAAGCCGAGTGTGAATTTGGACGATGGGGATTCTTCACTCGCTCAGATTGCTGCAAAGCGAATTGGTGAGATGAGAGAGAAACTCGAATTTGAGGAAGGGGAAGAAGAGTTGCTTGGAGACTCATTAGGACTACTGAAAGATGGTAGACCAGTATGGGCAGAGGTTCTTGACAACCAAAGAGGATATTCAACAAATTACAGTGACTTCGGGATGAAAGATTTGTCTTTCAAGCCATTGTGGCCACCGGTTCAGAAACTATCTGACCACAAGACTTGGAAAAACTGGCACGTTGTCGAGGAAAACACTAGAGCGTCGAACGCATGTGAGAAAGTAATTGATAAACCAGGACTCTCCATGAACCCATTACTGATTCTAGGCGGGAATGGTAGTGGAAAATCACACATCTTGTCTGCATCGGTACAAGCAATGATTCGAAGACAGGATGGAAACGTACACCTCCTTTCTACATCTGCTATGCGTGGTTGGGACTCTCTTCCTAATGGCTGGCAAGATGCAATGGCGCACGCTAGTCTAATTGCGATAGATGACTTACACTTAGCAGATGAACGAATTGCGACTGAGTTAGGAATGTTAATCGATTATGCTCTCAATTTAGGAGTACAAGTCATTGCAACATCAAGAGTTGAATCTAATGAGTGGCCTGCTAGAAGGTTGTGGGAAGTCATGAGGTCTGCAACCAGTGTTTGGATAAACAAGCCAAGTTCATCATCGCTAATTACACACCTCAGAAGGAATACTAGCGGAAGGTCATTGTTGCTAGACGATTCCATGCTTGCAAGAATTGTCAATTACAGTGATGGCGATTGGAGAACAACCAATGCTGCATTTGAGAAGGTAGCCCTTTCAATAGAATCAGGTGAGAGAATTGTCAATGCTGATGACGTTTCAAATATCCTCAACGAAACACCGATTGTCAAATCAGATTATGAAATCTATGAGGAAAGAGACAATCTCGAAGCAATTGCGGCTAGAGTAATCGAGGAAACTTTCGATACAGTATACACAGGTGTCGACCCGGGTGGTGTTGAGTTAAACGTTCCACTACCTGAATTATCTGATGATTGGGTGGTTCCAGAACTTACAATTCAAGAAAAGGATGAACTTCACGAAGTACTGACCTCAGATAACCTAACACCACACGTCACCACTACACTAACAGTCGATGAAAATGAGAAATTTTTGTTAGAGTCTGAAACCGAACTCAAGGGCCTAGATAGGGCAAGGGTTACTGAAACAACAACTAGCATTGATAATATCACAAACAAAATGTTTGAACAGATGGAGAGAGAACATATCGACCACTCAAACCAATTAATGGAATTGGAAGAAGAGATGTATTCACTTGCTGAAACAAGCAAGAACGCCTCGGTTGAAGAATTGATCCAAATCGCGGACAGAATTGCAGAAATAGAAGTAATCTTAGGTAACATTTCTAGTGCACCTGTTTATGCTCAACTAACACCAATCAAAGTATTGCAACCGATAGGTGGCGAAGCATGAACAAGCCCTGGTGGATGTCAGGAGTTCCATTCTCCTGCCAACCAAATTGTGGTAAATGCTGTGATGAACCCGGAGGCATAGTCTACCTGAGGCCACAAGACGCTGAAATGCTTGCAAATCATCACGGAATGGAAGTAACAGATTGGCTAGAAAGAGATTGCAGACAAACTATGGATGGCAGATATATCCTGAAATCTGACCAATACACGGACATTTGCATATACCTAGATGAAGAGAAAAAATGCACAGTTTACGAAGCTCGTCCTGCACAGTGTAAGTCTTTCCCATTTTGGGCAGAGAATGTCCGCTCAGACAGATCTTGGAAATTGACAGTTAGTAGTTGTCCAGGCTTAGATTCTGAAGAGGCTTTCATTATTGATGGCAACACGATTAGAAAGAAAATATTGGATGACCGTGATGCATTCAGGGGATTCAGAAAATGGCCTGTTTAAGAAAATGATATTTTCTTGAAAGAACAAATCCTGCTATCCGATTACACTTAGTGTTGCAAAACACACCGAAATAGTATCGCTTTGACCTAAACAGGGTCGACCTTATACACAGGTGTCATTTCGAGCGGGCTGGTGGCAAATTAATGAGCGATGAAGAGTCTCTTTTCGAATTGACTTCATCCCACCTAAACACTGGTATGCGTGGCATACCTGTTGGAACATGCCGAACATCATTTGTTACACCAACCGAAGGCGTTCACTATTGCGGATATCCAATAAGTGAACTTGCATCAATGCTGCCGGAGGATGTTATCTACCTACTTTTCAACAAAGAATTGCCTAATTCAGACCAGTCTACACAGTTCCAAGAAGAACTAAAGTCACGAGGAGCACTTCCTGATGGAGTAGAACAAGTTCTAGCATCACTTCCAAGAGATGGACACCCTATGGACTGGTTATCGATTGGAATTCATACATTGGGAATGCTGGGTGGCGAGGGAGACTGGAAGAGTGATGCGTTGAATCTAGTAGCAAGGATGCCAAGATTACTTGGCCTAATTTTCAGATATAGAGAAGGAAGATTAGTCAACATTCCAGCAGATGATTTGTCAATGGGCCTGGTTGCCAGGTTTACCAATACACTAGACCTTCCTGATGTAGATAAATCTGTAATGGACCAAGTAATTGCAACATATCTTGTACTACACATGGACCATGGTGGAGGGAACCTCTCAACATTCGCAGGTAAGGCGGTTGCAAGTGGACATGCAACTGTTTACTCATCGATGGCAGGGGCAATGAATGCTCTTTCAGGACCACTTCACGGAAGAGCAAACCAATCATGCTTTGAATTCGTACAGAAGATTGGAACATCGGATCCTGCTGAGGTTGAAGCATTCGTGAGAGGAGAGTTAGAGGCTCGACGTCCTGTATTCGGATTCGGCCATGCTGTCCTGCGCGCCGAAGACCCAAGGGCAACCGTTCAATTTGCTCTTGGAGAGAAAATTTGTCCTAATGATGAGTACTTCAAGACAATCAGGGTCCTAAGAGAAGTTGCTCCAAGAGTTCTATCTGAAAATCCAAAAATCAGCAATCCTAACGCTAATGTCGATATCGCAAGTGGAACCTTGCTAAACTACGTTGGACTTTGCGACCCAGAGTATTACACTACATTCTTTGGCTGGGCAAGAGTTGCTGGAATTGGCGCGCAAATCGTAGATGAAAGAACTGTGATGAGAGGCGGTAAAGGAACACCAATTTACCGACCAAAATACATCGCAGAAGAGCAAACATTGCGTCACGTTGAATGAATAACAGGTCGTGGAGTCTTTCCACAGCCTCTATGACCAATCATTCGAACTGCTTTCCATCCCAATTGTTCATCGCTTATCTCATGCCATGGAGCAACGTCTTCTGGAACAATTCCATTCTCCAGACCTTTCCATTGCTCATCGCTAAGAGGCATTGTTGCTGGGCGCATCCATCTCTTACTACCGCATGGTAAATCCATAGAAGGGTCGGGATAATCGGTCAGAATCGATAAACCCGCACTAAGCAAATCTCGCTCCATATGAGGGTGGCCTGGCCAAACATATACTGGAAAATCTCCTAGGATTTTTCTAAGACGATTTAATTGCCTGCCCTTCAATCCAACGGGGCGGCCAAGGTGAATGAAACGCTTGATTCCTTCGAAGTAATCAACTGCGCATGGCATCATAGGAGAGCCTGCCTTTTGTTGGGTCCTCATCAGTCGATTGAAAGAATATGATACAAATTGAGGCAAAGCTCTGATTCGCTTTGAATTATGTGAACCAGTCCTTGGCACAGTCGGTAGCAACCTTGACCAAGGTCGGTTTGAGCCAGATAATTTTGCCACCTTTTCCATTGGTTTGTGGAATGCGTAAAACACAGCAGCCTCTTTGTGTATACCTGCTTCGTCAATCATCTCACTTGCCAATTCCATTATCCTAGCCATTCTCTTTGTAGGCTCTTTTTCTATTTCAGGTAAACATCGCTTAATCTCCAAACAAGCAACTTTGGAGTGCTCTTGCCATGGAACCAACCAATCTCTGTCTGACATCAATTTTTCAAAGGAACAAAACCCCACTTTTTCCAAGTCTGAAAGTTCCCATTCCTCTACGATTTTTGGTCTATCATCAAGCAACTCTGTTGGAATTGATACAGTGTGGTCGTGATGCACCACGACTTGGTCATCTGCGGTTAATCTCAAGTCGAATTCAACACCATCCATACTTTGCATCGCTTGCACTAGCGATGCGTGAGTATTTTCTGGAGGTTGTTGAAATACCATTGTGGCGGCTTGAGAGGATTTCATTATTGAATCATGTGCCGGAATTCTAAAACGGCCCAACTATGATAAGTGGTTAGAAGCAGTGCAAGTTATGGCAGAAGACCAAAGAGTACGAGGATATTGTGCTTATGATTGGGGTAAGAGTGCATTTGAAACATCTGTAACCACGGCGGTATTCCCTGCGTGGTTCGCATACCTATTCGCAGAAGCAAATGGAATTTCAACAAAAATTCTCGGTTCAGAGTGGACTGCTGATGCAATGTTTTCAGCCGCTGTAATGGTTGGAGCATTGCTTGTAGCAATATGTGCACCTTCGCTGGGTGTGATTGCAGACAGGCGAATGATCAAAATTTGGTGGCTCAGAACTCTTACTTGGGTAGGTTCAATTTCGTGTGTTCTACTAGCACTATCTCCATACCTCGGTGTTTCTATTGGATGGATTTGGGCAACAATCATGTTCATGATTGCAAATGTTGGTCTAAACGGTGCGGGAGTATTCTACAATGCATTATTGCCACACATGGGTGATGAATCTGAAATGGATTCGATTTCAAACAAAGCATTTGCTGCAGGATACCTCGGCGGAGGATTACTACTTGTGGTTCACCTAGGAATGGTTTTGACTCTAGACGGAGGCTGGGTTATTCCATTCGTAATGGCTTCTTCTGGAATTTGGTGGCTGGGCTTCGCTCAAATGACATTCAAGATGGTACCAGAACCTCACATCGAAGACGAGATGGAGCCAATGGGCCTCGTTGCATCGACCAAACTAGCGCTAGGTGAAGTAGTATCAACTCTAAAGGACATCAAAAGTTTCAGAACCCTGTTCTTTTACATGCTGGCATACTTCTGTTTCATAGACGGAATTAACTCTGTTACTGCGCTTGCTGGTGTATTCGGAATCGTTGTACTTGGTCTTACAACAACTGGATTAATTCTAACGATATTGATCATACAATTCGTAGCCGCACCTGCTGCGATTGGATTCACTAAGTTAGCTGACAAATGGGGTACAAAGAAAGCTTTGCAGTTCTCTCTAGTTTGTTGGTGTGTGGTAATTGTCGGAGCACTATCATTCGCACCTCTTGAATTAGAAGAGCACGAAGATTACGATATACAGTACACATGGGACGAAGAGGCCGGTACTTATGTCGCAGAAGCACGAGAGGGTGTGAACAACATCGCAGCACTACCTGATGACGATGAGCAAAAGTGGGCTATTGATAATGAAGCCATTTTACCAGTCCAGAAAAATGAGGATGTAAGAGGCGAATATGCAGTTGAATGGGCATTTGATGATGATGGCGCACCCGTTCCTGTGAATGTCATTTTGACCGCAGACTCCCTTGCAAAGTTGAGCGATTCGATGGATGAATCTAGATTTTCATACAGTATTGAAGGCGGCGAATTTGGAGACGAAACAGGCCTAGGTGTAAATCACCCAACCAGTCTTGGCGATGGAGTTTTGGATTTCATACCTGACACCACACGCTCACTTATTTGGGCACCACTTGGAATCACTGTATTCTTCCAATTCTTGCTCCTAGGAGCATTTGCAGGAGCACTGCTTGGTGGATCACAGGGACTTGCACGTTCTATGTTCGGACAAATGGTTCCTGAAACCAGGTCGGCAGAGTTCTTCGGATTCTTCGGATTCTTTGGAAAGGTAGCTGCTCTACTAGGGCCACTAATTTATGCTGTCATGACAGTTTGGTTCGATTCACGAGTCGGTATTTTTGCAATTTCATTGTTGATTGTCGCAGGTGCAATTCTGCTTAGGAAAGTCGACGTTGAGGACGGTATCGCAGTTGCAAAAGCAGAGGATGAAAGAAACCGTTCGAAGGTTGCGGAGTGAAAATACTCATAGCCGTAGGCTATGGGCGGTGAGACAATGAGTCCTTACTGGGTGATGATGGGGATTATTCTTATCCTCACTCCAGTTGTCTGTTGGGTGTTCACTCTAGGCAGGGAACATACTAGGACACCACTCAGCAAGGCCTTTGAAGTAATTCATGAGAAAAGATACTATCTACACGCTTTAGGTTACCTGTTAATCATCAGATGGAAAGCGCTTACCGATGATTTGAATGAGCCGATTAAAAATCAAACAGGTAACTGGACTGATTGGGTCTACTCCATTGAAGGCGAGCTGACACTTTGGGTACAGAAGACGTTTGAAAACGCTGCTTTGACTGAATTCTTAAACTTCCACTATCTCTTCATTTACCTTTTCCTGATTTACATTACTACCGTCTACTACGCCTATGTAGGTGAGAGAGACATGACCGATAAGGTCACACTCAATTACCTGTTAATTTACGCTTTAGCGGTTCCATATTACCTGTTCTTCAACGTAGAAGTCACTTCATCCTGGATTCCAGGAATGAAAGCGTTACTTTACCACGATGGATGGTATACCGTGTTTTACGCAACTCACGACCCTCTGGACAATGCAGTGCCGTCTCTGCATGTTGCCATACCATTCGGAATTATCTTGTTGAATTGGCTCCATTGTAAAGAGAAGGGCATCAAGATGAAAGAGTGGACACACTGGCCATATCACCTATTCATTGTCGCCAATACCATTCTTTTCATATTCACAATTGCATACCTGGGAATTCATTGGTTGATTGATATACCACTTGGAATGATTGTTGGCGGACTTGGTGCTCTATTCATTCATCACCTTCAACCTAGAATGAGAAATGACCATGGTAAAATGTTTGAAGGCGTTGACAAGAAGAAGGTCATGAGACACACGTTCTGGGAAGGCGCTGCAACACTAGTGATTCTATTCCTAGTTCTGTCTGCAGTCGCATACCAAGAGAACAACGTCGATGACAGAGTTTCAATGCGTCTAGGAGGAGGGGACACATCTTACGAGATCCTCCAATCACTGTCTTATGGTGAAGAAATCACATCAAGAATCACAAACATGGACGAATCTCTAAATCTTCAATTCACAATTTTATGGGTAGAAGAGTCGGTATATGCGATGGACCAAGGCGTAATTGATTGGTCGAAAATAGAAGATAACTATACCACTTATTCTATCAAACCCGGAGAAACAATGGAAATTACGACAGATGACCCAAAGAAGTGGCATCTGATGATTTTACATAATGGTGCTGAAGATATTGATGATGTAATAGAAGTAAGAATCCTCAACGACTATGGCGAAGATGAGATGTGGAAGGCAGTTGCATTGTCCCTGCCATCCATGTGGATGACAGGGTTCGTTGTGCACCGTCTTGTAAGGCTAAAACAAGCTGGCCGCTCCCTAATCGACTCTACTCCATCCCACCTGTGGGAGGAAGAGTGAATGGATGACGACTTCAGCATCAATCCCGAAATTAGGGACCTCTTCAAACAAATTTCTGAACACATCAGAAGTAGGATGAAATTAATTGTCGCACTATTCATTTTTGGAATTGCAATTGGTATTCCAATAGCCCACAGAGTCGTAGACTGGCTTCTTGAGATAGGATTACTTCCAGATGATGTCAACATAATTGTTCTAACTCCTGTTGAATTCATTATGTTACAAGTAAGAATTGGGGCTTGGTTGGGTGCCGGCTTAGCCGTATTAGCATTGATAATAGATGGGGCGTGGAAAAGCGGACTTGCCAAAAAGAGCCCGAGACCTGCCCTTTCGGTTGTAATTTCAGTTTTTGTAGCAATCGTGCTAGGAGGCCTTGGAATTGTATATTCTTGGAATCTATTGACGCCTATGCTCCTCGAATACTTGGCTAGTGATGCACAGGCGGCTGGACTTTCAACAGAATGGAGGCTTTCATCATTCGTTGGATTCATAGTAAGTCTATGTCTTGCTTGTGTGATTGGATTTCAGGCACCACTTGTCACCTTGCTCTCACTACAATCTGGTGCGGTTGACAGACCTACCTTGATTGCTTATCGCAGACACATATGGTTCATCACATTCGTCTTAGGAGCAGCGTTCTCCCCACCAGACCCACTTTCCCTATTCCTCGTTTCCTTGCCAATTATACTGCTATTCGAAGCAGCATTATTTTGGGACAAAATCAGGGGCGAAAACACGGGTGTAGATGCTTGATTGGAGCACAAATTTTCCCTGGACTTGGTCGGTTTTCCGTTCCATGTGAATCTCCACCAACCGAAATTGGCATTCCTTGTTGCATCAACTCGTACCTGTAAGAATCAGAATGTGAATTATGGATAGCTTCGATACAGTCCACACCTAATTTCAATAGCCTTGGAATCAAAACATCATTGCTTATCCCATAGTACAATGGATGAGCAAGAGAAGTGATTCCTCCTGACTGGTGCACCATTTTTACAGCCTCTGCAATTGTAGGAAGAGGTCTTTCTCTAAACGCAGGTGCGCCATTTCCAATGTACTCATCGAATGCCTGGGAGACTGTTTCAACGATTCCATGCTCGATCATTGCTCTTGCTAAGTGTGGTCTACCAAGAGCGCCATCAGCAAACTTCTCAACATCTTCAATGGGAATGTCGTGGCCAAGTTCTTTCATGGCTTCCAACATTAACTTCATTCTCGGCAGTCTTGCTTCTTTGAGCCCAACTAACCATTCGCTAAATTCATCAGAGGCGCCATCAGGAAAATATGCTAACAAATGCCATGAAGATGGGTTTTCTTTGTCGCTTGTGATTTCAACCTCACAAGTTATCTCAACACCCGGAATGAATCTCATCCCCAGATCATCACAAGCAGATTGTGCTTCATCCCACCCTGTGTTTGTATCATGGTCGGTTAATGACCACACCCTAACACCCGAATCATAGGCTCGATTTGCCATCTCTGTAGGCGTGTGAACTCCATCACTGTGCCTAGAATGACAGTGTAAATCAACCATCTCAGTCCACATTTTATCACCTCAAAAATCTGGAAGTTCCGGTAAATCTAGTTCTGGTATCTCTTCTTTCTCATCTTGAAGTAAGTCATCTAAATCAGGCATTTCAGGGAGGTCAAGCATCGAAGGCAATGCTGGCTCTTCAACAAAATCCATTTTAGGAAGAGGTACATTTGCTGTACCAGATGTCTGAAAACCTCTTGAATCAAAATTCTCTGTGTTCACCACTGCATGCTGAACTGTGTGTTGTGATGCCGCTTGGGCTGAAGATTGACCAATTTCCCCGCTTGAAAGTGTGCCAATAGCACTGCTTACAATTGATGCATCTTGGGAAGTTTGTGTGCCTATGATTGACTCTATTACTGCGGCCGTATTCGAATTCACACTTACTCCCGAGTTCATCGAACTAACCATTGTTGGAAGGTCTTCCATCGCTTCGTATTGCGCATTAGAAGTTCCATGCTCATGCACAACAGGCGTGTCGTGTTCTAATTTAGCCCACCATGAAACTGCGGCAAAAATCGGGACAAGTATTGCTAAAATCGTTTCAGCAAGCGCCCAACCTCTTGGCGTTCCTATCGGTAGGAAGGCAGAGAATAGTAGGGAAATGAAGGCAATCAATGCACCCGTATTTGCTGCGAAGGCGATGTTCGGGTGCCTCGGGTCCATATACCGTTGTGGTATGCGTAACTCAAGAATGTTGGGCTTCCGCGGCTGTAACGGTATTTGCCATTAACATTGCAACAGTCATTGGGCCAACACCTCCTGGTACCGGTGACAAAAGCGAAGCAACTTGTTCTACATCTGGATGGACATCACCTGCTAGGCGCCATCCTCTTTCTCGTGTTTCATCATCAACGCGATTAATGCCTACGTCGATGACAACCGCCCCAGGTTTAATCCAATCCGACTTCACCATTTCTGGCCTACCAACCGCTGCAATTACGATGTCTGCACTCAAACATTCTGCTTTTGCATCAACCGTTTTTGAGTGAACAATTGTTACTGTGGAATCTGCACCTCTTGCCGCAAGAAGAAGTGCTTGAGGCATCCCCACATTGAAAGAGCGACCGATTACTACTGCTTTTTTCCCAGCCATCTCAACTTCTGCCCATCTCAGCATTTCCATAACTCCAGCAGGAGTACAAGGAATCATCCCATCTAGTCTTCCTTGTACAATCCTTCCTAGGTTGGTTGGATGGAAGCCATCCACATCTTTTCTTGGGTCAATCAAATCTGTTAGCGATTCTTCGTCCATATGAGATGGTAGTGGAGATTGAATTAGTATTCCGTGAAGTGTTGGGTCATTATTCAGTGAAATTATCGTTTCAGCGACCTCTTCTTGTGTTGTTTCTGCTGGTAACTCGATATGTGTGGATTTGATTCCTAACCTCTCACAAGAGAGAATCTTATTCTTGACGTAAACATGAGAAGCAGGGTCATCTCCAACAATAACGACTGCTAGATGAGGCTGTGATTTACACTTAGAAATACGTACTTTCAACCTCTCTTCAAGGTCCGCAGCACAAGATTTCCCATCCAACCTCTTTGCTGCCATGATTTATCCCAACCAAATTCTAATCATGAGGATTGTGATTGAAATCACTCCTCTTCATCTACCCATAGGACTCTACCACAAGACACGCAAGTGTATTCATTTGGCCTTGGTCCATCCACAGTTTCCAAGTGTCCGCACGGCCCACATAAGATGGTCGATTTGATTGGTTCATCCATAGTAACGTCCACTCTGTACATGAAGCGACCTGCATCGGGTAGCCTCTCAATTGAGGGCTTCCATTCTGCCACGGCTTCGGGACTAAGTTCCATCTTACTAGGAATTGACATTCCAATTAGGAAACATACTATACCACTTATTCCGACAACGCCGCCCATTGCAATATTTACTCCAAGAGAAAACAGTGCTCCAAACACAATGAGAACAATCCCGCAAATTAGGAAGTTCTCTCTACGATTCTTCATTTCATCAACTCAGGGCTTTACTCAGAGCTTCAGCAACCTTAGGAACAGATTCGGTTGGCAATGCACACAATCCAATTCTCACCCCTCCGGTTAGTGGGACCAAGAATACTCCATTTTCTGCACACTTTTCTGCCACTGCAACTGGATCTTCAGCCTCAATCCAAGCAAAGAAACCATCCATTGTTGGATTGAGCGGCACTCCCAATTTTTCACATTCTGCAATCAGTGTATTTCTCCGATTATCCAGGAGACTCTTCAGACGGTCTCTTTCCTGGCTCCAAGCTTCTCCGCCCTCTTCGGATGAGTGCATCTCGCTTACACAGTATTGTGAAACCCTTGGGGTCGCGCTCCATGTTTGTCTAGCGGTTACACAAAGAACTGTATCCATCCTATCTGTAACTTCTTTTTCAGGATGCATGCTCACGAGAGCGCCGGTTCTCAAACCATAGATTGTATGTGATTTTGATAATGAAATTGCAACGCAGAACAACAAATTTTCTGGCCACATTAGTCCATTTTCCAAAGACTCAACAATGGTATCTCCCCAAGCATGGGTTTCATCAGCGTACAAACTGTAAGCCGAATCGATAAGCAGTGTGTGGCCAACATCTGGGTTATTTAGTGCTGAATCAACAAATGATTCCAAACAAACTGAACGCCCCTCGGGACTCATTGAAAGTCCTGTTGGATTATGGGCGGGATCGTTTAGCCAAACCATCACCTTATTTTGTTTTGAACACAATTCGGCTAACTTGACTTCAAATTCTTCTTTAGCAAAAAACGGGTGAGAGTCACTGCCATTTGGAGGAAGCAGTGGCCATGTTTCGTATTCCAATGAGTTATTTTGAAGGAACCCTTTGTACGGGCCCCAGTGGCGGTCTCTCAACAAAATCGATTGCCCCTTGTCAAGGAAATTATTCGCAGAGAGGTAAAGAGCGCCGCTTCCCCCAGGGCTAGCGGTCGAGGAGAAATGGAAACCGAGATTTTCGAGTTCATCTCTAGCATCGCCAAATGCCAGTGACTTTGATAGATCTAAGAATGCTGGTAAACCTGCAAGAGGAGCATATGCTGCAATTTCTTGCTCGGGGGCGTTTCTAATCGCTAAATCAACCGCTTTATTGATTGCAAGTTCGCCATTATCCTCCAATAATGCCCCAATTGTCCCATTCACAGCGGGTAGACCGGCAGATTTAGCCTCCTGAAACTTTGCCCACCAACTGAAGATGGTGTCGTTTCCAGCCTTAGATAGGCCCGCAGCGTTGAGAAAAGCCTCTCCTGCCATGTTCTCGCCAACAAGTTAGGGGATATCTTACTTACTGCCGACGCATTCATCTATGAAATCAATCTCGGCACGTTTGCGCCAACGTAGCATAGCTGGTAGTGCTTCGGATTTGTAATCCGACGGTCGGGGGTTCGAGTCCCTCCGTTGGCTCCTCAATTTCATCTCACAGTACTGCTGATTGGTACTATTTTGGTTAAATCAAAGTCAACAACAGAAGTCTACTTTTCGCAAAGTTATGTAAGAACCGTTCTCTCAGGGGAAAGCATGGCAGAGTTGACCAACCCCGAGAAGAGGATGTTAAAATCCCTTCAAGGAAGGGATGGAAAATGGAGTCTG
>JBMYVD010000027.1:0-20816 GCA_049606035.1 Candidatus Poseidoniaceae archaeon
ACTTTCAATTCTGGGAGTTTGTGTTATGGCTGGTTCATTCAACTTCCTTGAAATCATTCACTTCCAACACTCTTCAGGTGCTTGGCTATTCTTCTTGATGCCACTCGGCGGTGTTCTGTTCTTGGTCAGCATGATTGCTGAAGTAGAGAGAATTCCTTTCGATATGCCAGAAGCAGAAGCTGAGCTTGTAGAAGGCTGGTGGACTGAATACGGAGGAATGAGATTTGGTCTCCTATTCGCTGCTGAATACATGCGTGTGTACGCAGCAAGTATCCTATTCGCTCACTTCTTCATGGGTGGATGGCATGCGCCATTTGCAGGTACAATCGGCGCGATTCCATACCTCGGCGACGCCTATCTAGCGATACCTGGAATCATCTGGACTTTGCTAAAGGCTTGGTTCATCTTCACAGTAGTATTCGTTTGGGCAAGAACTGCTCTACCAAGAATTAGAACCGACCAAATTCTAGAATTCGGTTGGAGAATGCTTCTTCCTCTTGCAGTTCTACAAGTCGTCCTATCGATGGTTTACCGCCTTTACTTCTTCGATGCTAGTGCACTAGACTTCGAAAACGGCGGCTGGGCTTGGGACCTAACTATTCTTGAATTCACAATCCCATGGGGATTGCCGATCCTTACAACAGCGTTCTGGTTGGCGGTCTTCGTGGTCTTGATGAAAGATGAAAACATCGAAGAGAATGAGGAAAGAATGTACCACATTCGAACGATGACACCTGCGGGAACGCACACAGCAGGACAGGAGTGAGGTGATAATATGGCATCGCATCCACATGGTAAACCAAATTTCAGAAATCTATTCTGGTACCCGTTTAAGATAACTGGATTGACCGTTTTGAGAACTTACGAGTTCATCGGAAAGAGATTCTCAAGCGGTTATCACAACACAACTCACCCTGAGTTCATTGACGATGGAGACATTGCACGTGCTGAAAAGACCAAGCACATCAACGATATTACCCAACACCACTACACTCCAGATCGCTCCGGAACTGACTTGACTCCAACAATTTGGAAGCCGCAAACCGTCAACTACCCGTATGAGCGATTGGAAGAAATCGAACCTTGGTTGTTCGTTCCAGGTAATTTCAACGGAAGAATTGGTGTTATTTGGGAAACATGTACTGCATGTAAGATGTGTGTAAACATCTGTCCAAACTCCTGTCTTCACATGACTACCGAACTACGCGTTGACGTTCTTGACAGTGCAGAAGGAGAGTGGGAAGGCTATGGAGCTGAACTCGAAGTAGGAAAGTTCGCTGCTGTTGAGAAGCCTGAAGTCACTGCGACCATGGATTCCTTCAACCTAGCAACCGCTCACACTGATGCTCCTGACGAATGGAGATTTGGAGAAGTCCTAGACCTATCGGGAGACAGTGCTCGCATGCGCTGGAATGACACCGGCGAAGTCGACAACGTTCCACTAGAGTCTCTGTACCCAGCAGATGACCAAATCGTCTCAGGAAGAATCGACCTTGGCCGCTGTATGTTCTGCGGTCTATGCATGGAGGCATGTAACTTCACATCATTCTTCATGACGAACGAGTATGACGGAATGTCCGGATTTACTCGACAAGACCTGTGGATGGATGCGGGTAGAACAAGAGTACTCATCGGAGACCACCAAGAAGCGGTCGACGCAGAACTAGCTAAGAGGGCTAGCAAAGAACGTGACAAGAGAGCCAAGAAAGCCGCAAAAGCGGCAGGGGAGGCTTGAGCATGGACCTAGCAATGTACCTTGAAGTTGGAATGTTTTTCTTGATGAGCACCATTGTCATCGGTGGCGCTCTTGGCCTGATTTACATGCAGAGAGTTGCACATTCAATGATGTGCCTGATTTTCTGTTTCATGGGAGTTGCAGGTATCTTCATCCTTATGGGTGCAGAATTCCTTGCAGTCATCCAAATCTTGGTTTATCTTGCTAGCGTTATGTTAGTGGTACTATTCGGTATAATGCTGACTAGAAGGCAGATTCTTGAGGAGGACTTTGAATGAGATTATTATCTATCCTTGCTAGGGTTGGCCTAGTATTCCTTGGGGCAGTGCTGGTTACTGCAGTATCAGCAGATGTTGTCTGGGAAGATTCCTCAGACTATGAAGTGACAACCAGTGACTTAGCCGGAGCATTGTTCGGTGAATGGGCTCTACCCCTGCTAGCGCTTGGATTCCTGATGGCAATGGCAATGGTTGGTGCCGCATATTTGGTTCGTGATGAGAGATTGGTAAATCTTGAGTGGGAATTAACCGGAGGTGAAAAGGAATGATTGATCCAGCATGGGTATCTGGTCTGGCAGCCATCCTCTTCGTCATTGGTCTGTGGGGAGCATTCAGCAGAAAGAACGCAATTGTGGTTCTGATGTGTATCGAATTGATGCTCAATGCAGTAAACCTACAATTCGTAGCAGCAGCAACTCATTGGGGTGATGTTACCGGTTGGGTTTACGCTGTATTCGCAATCGCAATCGCCGCAGCGGAAGTAGCCATTGGACTGGCAATCTTCCTCTCAATGTATGGACAACATGAGACCATATCTCTAGATGAGGTTAATCTCTTGAAGAACTGAGGTGTTATCATGAGTGGAAGTGAAATCATAGATTATGCCGTACTAATCCCTCTAATGCCATTCTTGGCATTCCCTGTTATTTTGTTCCTGGGAAGGTTGTTCAACGGAACACCGACTTGGGTAAAGAATGTCAAGGAAGGAGGAATAATCGCACTTACTGTAATGGGTGCAAGCCTTGTTCTAGCACTATTGGTAATCAAGGAACACATGAACAAGGTAGGGGCAGCGGATGTCTTCACCTGGTTCGAATCTTCATGGTGGAATTCGGAAACCGGTGCAATTACTACCAAGGTTTTCGGATTTGGGATATACATCGACCACCTAACAGTAATGCTATTATTCGTAGCAGCATTCCTCTGTTTCCTAATCAACATCTTCTCGATTGGATACATGAACACTGACCCAATCAACGATAATAGGAACCACCGCTTCTATGCAGAATTCGTATTGTTCTGTAGCGGAATGTTGGGAATGGTTCTTGCAGATTCATTCCTATGGTTGTTCATCTTCTGGGAATTGATGGGATTGTGTTCATACCTATTGATTGGATTCTACTACGAGAGACCGAGTGCAGCATACGCTGCAAAGAAGGCTTTCTTGACAACACGTGTAGGTGACGTATTCCTAGTAATCGGACTTGTAATGATGTGGAATATGTTCGACGGTCACTTGGATTACGCATACGTCTTCGACCCAGAAAACATTGCAAAAGTAAACTCTGGTGACCTGCAACTAGCACTGGGTATGATGTTCATCGGTGCAGTAGGTAAGTCTGCCCAATTCCCTCTACACGTTTGGCTTCCAGATGCTATGGAAGGTCCTACACCGGTTTCTGCACTTATTCACGCAGCAACGATGGTTAACGCAGGACTCTACATTGTAGCACGTATGTTCCCATTCTTCATGGAAGCAGAATTAGGGGCACTATCCACACTTGCCATTATAATTGCAATAATCGGTGGTATTACTGCGGTAATGGCAGCTCTAATCGCATTCGTTCAAATGGATTTGAAGAAGGTGTTGGCTTACTCAACAATGAGTCAGTTAGCATACATCTTCACTGGTCTAGGGTCAGCACTATGGCTAGCAAACAATGGCTATGATGACCTAGCAGCGTTCGCAATGGGTGCATCTCTATTCCACCTGTTCAATCACGCAATGGCGAAAGGAATGCTGTTCATGGCATCCGGTTCTGTAATTCACGAAATGCACCACGCTCACCACGAGGTTGCACATCACGGACACGATGATGACCACCATGACGACCATCACGACGATCACTTCGATGCTCAATCGATGGAAAATATGGGTGGTTTGGCAAGCAGAATGCCAATCACTGCAACTGCTATGTTCGTAGGTAGCATGTCGATTATCGGTATTCCACTAATTGGTGGATTCTGGTCCAAGGAAGGTATAATCGCAAGCGCATGGAAAGTCGCTTTGAAGGAACCAATCTTCCTACTGCCTGCTATGTTAATCCTAATCGGTGCAGGTATGACCGGATTCTACATGTCAAGAATGTGGTTCATGACTTTTGCAGGTAAGCCAAAGACAGAAGTTGCAGAACACGTTCACGAACAAACACCATGGATACCAATTCCATTGGTCATTCTGACATTCATGACCCTGAGTGCAATCATCCTCGCAGGTATGCACGCAGGACACTGGCTTGGTAACTTTGAGTCTGGACACTACACCAGTTTCATTGACGGAATTGGATATGAAATGGAACATGTGTTCCTCAACCCAGATCCTTTCCTAATGGTGTTGACATATGTCGCAATCGGACTATCTCTAGTACTCGGACCATCATTTGCAATGGCTCTTTACGGTGGTAGCCTAGATGGAGACCAGAAGGCTAAGCCATGGATGCAGTGGGCGATCAACCTCTCTGCAAGAGTCAACAAGAATTCGAAATTCGATAATACTGCTTGGGCTAATTCAAGCCTAGCAACCTCTCTACACAAGAGGTTGCATTTCGATGATGTTTATGACGCAGCGATGCTGAAGATAGTTGTCGGATTCGCTAAGTTGTCCGCTGTATTTGACACCAAATTCATTGATGGTGTAATCAAGACAATTGAATCAACAAGTCAAGAAGCTTCCAGGAGAGTTCGCTCTCTTACAACAGGTAGCGCTAGAGATTACATCATGATGACGGCCCTTGGTACGTTGGTAATCTTCATTCTACTATGGGGGGTGGCTTGATTGAGTAGTAACCAAGCACTTGACATCAAGAACAAAGAGTTCATGCTGATTGGAGGACTGCTGATAATCGTCGCAGGGTTGATGGCATTCTTCCCATCGATGAGCGACTCTGATACATCAGTCGATTGGATTAGCCTGCCACTGGTAGGATTCCCAATTATCGTGAGTTGTATTCTACTAGCATTCGCTAGCCAGGAGACAAGAGCAAGGAAAGAAGTGATTGCAGTACCAATTCGTTTGTTCACATTGGTAGCGTCTCTGATTCCTCTGGCAATATCAACAGCACTATTCTTCGATTGGCTAATTTTGGTCGATTGGGATTTGATGTACAACGAATATGCGCTTGAGAAGGAGTATGTTTGGATCGAATCAATCGGTGTATCTTGGCACGTAGGAATGGATGGTTTGTCTTTCCCAATGGTTTGGTTGACCACCTTCTTGGTACCAATCACTATCATAACAACCTGGAATGAGAAAGATGGAGCAACCTACTACCCTCTTCTATTGATGATGGGTGGTGCTCTAATCGGTGTATTCGTCGCCCTAGACCTCTTCTTATTCTACGTATTCTGGGAATTGACTCTAATTCCAATGTTCTTCCTAATTCTAAAGTGGGGAGGAAAAGATAGGAGATATGCTGCTCAGAAATTCTTCATCTACACATTCTGTGCTTCGGTAATCATGCTACTTGGACTGATAACACTCTACTTCCTTCAACCAGAAGGAAGCGGTGCTCAGTACGGTACCGTTACCGGCAGAACATTCGATATGACTGTACTATTCTCTAATGCAACCGCATACAACATGGGAGACAGTGTCTTCCTTGGCAAGGATATGCAAAACATTCTGTTTGCTATGCTGATGATTGGATTCTTGGTAAAATTGCCAGCAGTACCATTCCACACTTGGCTTCCAGATGCGCACGTGCAAGCACCTACCGGTGGCTCAATGCTTCTGGCAGGTGTCATGCTGAAGATGGGTGCATACGGAATGCTGAGAATTCCTATCGCAATCTTCCCAGATGCAGTGGTATACTACCAAGATGTGATTATGGCAATCGGCCTAATCTCACTTGTTTGGGGTTCAATCGTTTGTTTGGGACAAACCAATTTGAAGAAGATGGTTGCTTACTCATCGGTTTCACACATGGGTGTAATTCTACTAGGTATTGCAAGCATGCAGCCCATTGGATATGCAGCGGCACTATTCATGATGTTCGCTCACGGAATCATCTCTCCAATGCTGTTCGCTGTTTGTGGCGCATTCAAGCACCACTACCACTCTATGGAAATCGGTGCAATGCGTGGAATGGCCAAGTGGTCACCTTTCCTTGCAGTGTACATGATGTTCGCTTGGATGGCTAGCCTTGGCCTACCTCTGCTGGCAGGATTCGTTGCTGAATTGATGGTTATGATTGCCTTTTGGCCTGAATACGGCTGGTGGATTCTTCTGCCTGGTGCTGTTTTAGCAATCACAGCAGCATACTACCTATGGTCTATGCAGAGAACAATCTTCGAGGGTGGAGATGAAGGACAACCTCCTGAATCTCTCAACGGTGAAACACCCCCAGACATCACTCTGTCAGAAAACATAGGAATGATCATACTTGCAATATTTACAGTAATCTTTGGTATATTCCCATTCATTGCACTAGGAATGATGGACCAATGGACTGTTGCCTTCTTCGAAGGAGTATTCAATTTAGGGGGTATCTGAGATGAGTGAACACGGAGGAGACGAACTCGGGCTTCCTACTGTAGAAGTATTCAGCACTGACTTCTGGAAGGCTTTTGCTCCAGAGACCATCCTAATCTGTGGGCTGCTGTTGATATTCTTAATCCCAAACTTGGGTAACTCAAAATTCCGCATTCCGCTGACCAAGGTCAGAGTTCCTTGGTTCCTCGGAGGTAGGAGATTCAAGTTGACAGGTTCGCCTGCCATCCCGGGTATCCTCGCAACAGGAACACTGTTTACTGCGCTGGGAATGATGGTAATCGAGGCAATTGACGGGAATATGGATACAACAACTGTAGTTAGTGGTGACATCATTATTCTGCAAATGGATAACTTCTCAAGGTTCTTTGAGATTCTGTTCCTAGCGGCTGTTCTTCTTGCATCTATGGCAAGTTTGGATAGAATTCCTGCACACACTTTCGAAGGAAAGAAGAGTTTGGAAGAGTTGTATGACAACCGCCGTCAAGCAGATTTCTACATCTTGATGCTAACAACAGCGATTGGTATGTGCACAGTTGCACTTGCGCAGGACCTTTTCGTACTGTTCGTAGGTCTAGAATTGGCAAGCCTTGCAACCTATGTCTTGGTTGGTTTCCACAAGGAATCAAAGTCCGGTGCAGAATCTGGTGTGAAGTACTTCATCACTGGTTCGGTGGCAAGCGGAGTTGGATTGTACGGTCTATCACTACTATACCTCGAATTCGGCAGTCTTCAACTTCATGAAATCGCAGCACATTGGTCCGAATCATCTGTTCTTGGATTGATTGCACTAGGTTTGGTATTGGTTGGATTCGGATTCAAGGTCTCTGCAGCGCCATTCCACTTCGCAGCACCTGATGCATATGCTGGAGCAAACTCGCCAGTTGCTGGTGTTCTAGCAACAGCATCCAAGGCAATGGGTATGATTGGATTGATCAGAGTATTGCTGGTGATAGCACTTCCAGAAACAGGTGAAGAAGAGAGTGCAGTTTGGTTGTACACTCTTGCAACACTTTCAGTCATCACAATGACTTGGGGTAATATCGCAGCATTAGGCTCAACCAACCCTAAGAGAATGCTCGCTTATTCATCAGTAGCACACGCTGGATACATGCTTGCAGCAATGACCGCTGTTGGAGCATGGAAGTGGGGGGAGGTCGATGCACCTGCAGACTATGCAGATGCGATTGTAGCGGCGGTGCTGTTCCACCTATTCGTGCTGGTTGCGTTCAAGTTGGGTGCATTCCTTGTTCTTGGTCTACTTGAGATGGAAGGTGGAGCAAGTCGATTGTCAGCACTATCTGGACTTGCACGCAGGGACCCGCTAATCGGCACTGCGATGTTCATCTTTATGCTAGCTCTAGCAGGAGTTCCTCCGCTAGCGGGCTTCATGTCGAAGTTCCTAGTCATCGCTGGAATCGTTTCAACAAGTGTTGGAGAACTATGGATGAACGGTACAGTATCCTTCTCAGACCTACACTGGGTTTGGTGGCTTGCTCTTGCAATGTTCGTAAACAGCGCAATTTCAGTATTCTACTACCTGAGAATTGGTGTTGTGATGTTCCTAGATGTCCCTGAAGAGGGACGTCGCAAGCCACTTCCATATGGAGCATCGATTAGAATGGCAATATGGATTTGTCTAGTCGCAACAATTCTACTTGGATTGTCTGGAGACACTCTAATCGATATGTGCTATCGTGCGGCAGACAGCCTAAATTTAGCCTGAGCACAGTATCAGCCTTCAAGTAGGAAGGGCTTTTCGCTCAATTCATGGGCCGTAGGCGTGAAGAGAAAGTAGACGAGGAAGAACTAGCTCGTCTTATGGATAATGAGGAGGGAGAATCCTCCAAGATTCGTGTCAAGATGCCTAACTCCAAAGTCAACGAAATGTTCGCAATAGCAGAGCAAATTCTCGGTGGCAGGAGAGTCACCGTTCTATGTGCTGATGGCGAAACACGCATGGCTAGAATACCTGGTAAAATGCGACGTCGACAGTGGGTAAGAGAAGGCGATTTGATTATCGTATGGCCTTGGGATTTCCAAGATTCAAAGGCTGATGTTAAGCACAGGTATACGAAGACACAGGCAATGTACTTGTCTAGGAAGGGAGTTCTACCATCAGAAGTCGACGTGTTCGGTATGAACACTACAGTTGATGACTTCGATGACGAAGATGGACTATTCGCATCATCAAATACTGATGAGGAAGCACCTGAAGAAGAAGCGATTGAGGAAATGGATGACGACGATGACGACGATGAGATCAACGATCTCTTCGGTTGAAATCTCAATTCCAAACCCGTCCTGGCTTCGATATAGAGGAGGCCAAAGAATGGGACGCAATTCAGATTGGGACAATGAATTGTCCAAAGATACCAAGCAACGTCGCCATAATCGTAAGCGTCGCAAGGCTAATGCTGACGAGCAATACATGGACAAAGAGTCGTCAGAATTTATTCGTTCCTTAGAGTCCTCAAAAGGGACAGGCTGGATGGCTGAAAAGAAGTACAAACGAATGTTTACTGAAATCGAAGAAGGTCTCTCAGGAGTTCTGGGCGATGGACCGTTCGAGTGGGTGGACAGACGTGTATTCGATGCGGTTTTTGACAGGCTTACATTGATGAGTTTGTACAAATTAATGAAATCAGGAATTATCGATACCCTAGATTTCCCAATTGCAAGGGGAAAGGAAGCCCACGTTTTCCACGGAACAGGGGAAAACGGGCCAATTGCTGTGAAGATTTTCCACACCTCGAACGCGGTGTTCAAAAATCTGGTTCAATATATCGAGGGTGACCCGAGATTTGGCGGTCTTCGAAGAAGGCATAGAGACCTAGTGGACATTTGGGTGAGAAAGGAATTCAGGAATTTGTCCCGTCTTGAAAAATGGGGATTATCGGTTCCTAAACCGCTTGGAACCCACAAGAATGTCTTAGTTATGGAGTATTTGGGAACAGAAACCGCTCCTTCACCGAGATTGAGAGATGTTGAGGTAGCAGATGCTCAATCAGTATACGAGGAATTGCTTGAGTTCCTCGCAGTCACCTGGCAAAAAGCAAACATGGTTCATGGGGATTTTTCACCTTACAACATAATGTGGCATGGTGATAAACCGGTTGTCATCGATGTAGGCCAAGCGGTTATTCAGTCGCATCCAAAGAGTCAAGAATTCCTTGTTCGGGATGTTACTAGATTGGTGGAATGGGCCAATAAAAACGGACTTGATGTCGAATTAGCCGAAGCTATGTATGACGTTCTAGAGATGGATTTGTCACATATAGATATGAAACAGGAAGAGGAATAGGAACCACACATGGATTGAAGAAGGGTAGGCTTCACGCAATCCTCATGCGTCAATCTCTCCCGAGAGTTCCCAAGGACCGTATTGCGGTACTTATTGGTGCTAAGGGTGCAACCAGAAGACAGTTAGAGGAAGCAGCAGGATGTAAGAGTCTGCAAATCGATTCCAATACCGGAGAGATAGAGGTTACATGGCCTGATGCAGGTGAGTATGACCCTGTCAAAGCACTGAAACTACCAGATGTCATCAAGGCGGTTGGAAGAGGAATGGCTCCCAGTAGAGCCATTCAATTGTTAAGAGATGATTGGTTCTTCGAGATGGTTGAACTAAGGGATCACGTTGGCAAGCGCTCGAAGCAACAGAGAAGAATCCGTGCCAGAATTATCGGATCTGAAGGTAAAATCAGGAAGATGATTGAACATCACACAGGTACTGAAATTTCGATTTACAAATCCACTGTAGTACTTGTTGGTGAAGGATATGGTCTTGCAAGTGCAAGGCAAGCAATCGAAATGTTAGCAGGTGGTAGCGAGCATGGGACTGTTTTGAAGTTCTTAGAGCGTGAAAGAAAGAAAATGCGTCTCGAAGCAAGAGCACTCGATTACATCGAAGAAAAGCCGACCTCTACTGAGACAAGCGATTTCTCTGGTCTAGTGCCTGGTCTAGCAGACGTTGCTACCAGGAGAAATCGTAGACTCAAAGCAACACAGGTTGACCCTGAAAATGAAGAAGAAGTTGCCGAAATGATGGATTTGGCAGAAGACGAAGAGGTCAGTTGGGAGGAGGAGTGACTCTCTTCTTTTGATACCAAGCCACTGCAAATCCTGTCAGGACCAAAGCAATGATTCCCGGAGCGAAGGATGGTACAACTCCAACTCCGGAAACCGAAGCGCCTGTCACCATGCTGTAGTGGTAATTGTTTGACTCATCTCTTTCATCGATGGCGTTTGAAGGGTCGATTACTAGTCGCAAATCCCATTGTCCTGTGTTAGGAACGACGTAATCCCAAGTTATGTACTCACATTGACATTCATCAGAGAGGTTTCCTCCCTCTACCACAACGGTTTGCATTGTAGTCCAATCAATCGTCGAATCTCTATCAGCCGGAGCTGCTTGCAAATGAACTGTAACAGCTCCTCCATAGGCTTGATTTGCTTCTAACAAACTCGTGACCTCGATTTGTCCATTTGTGTCCCCAGGTCTTGCAACTAACCTGTCCACACCGGTTTCAGTAGCGTTCCAAGATAGGTCAAGACCAGGTAAAATTTGGAACGAGTTTGGAATTGTAACCAACTCATTACCTGCATTGTCTGTTACAATTGCTCTTACCATCAGATACTGTCTTGATTTGGTTGCCCAAGATGCAAGACCCATTGTGCCTTCTAGTCCAGATACTCCAAGGTCAATCCATCTTCCTGATTGGTCAGGTGTTGCTCCAACCCCATTCAAATCAAAGCCATACTGAATTTTTGAGTTGTCCAAATCTATTCCGGAGCCCAAGTCTTGTGCAGAGAATGAAATGTTGACGGGGCCAACGTGGCTAGTGCTGAGTTCATCAACACTCCATGAGATACCTTCAGGTTCAGTGATATCGACCTTTACGTCTACGTTGACAGGTGAACCAATGTTTCCGACTCTATCAACAGCTCTTACAGAAATTTGATGTTCTCCTTCAGTAAAAGTGAGTGTTGTGCTGGATGATGTGACGTCACTCCAAACAGAATCCTGTTGAATTTGCACGTAATCTAGACCAGAGCCACTCCCGTCGTCGGTTGCAGAATCAAAGCCCGAGATTGTAACAGAGGTGCTATCGATCCATTCATTTCCATTTCCAACAGTTGGTGTAGTCATAGTTGGAGCTGTTCTGTCGATTCCGATGAACATCGTTTTACTTGTAGACAGACCTGACCCGTCCCAAACAGTAAGCCTAGGGTTGTAAGTGCCCTCTGCGATTGCTCCAGTACTCCAATCCCAGCCATTTGCTAGAGTTCCCGGGCCGTCGTCTGTAGGAGTGCCTGGTCCAGGTACATTCACAAGACTTGCATGTGTTAAGTCATCATCAGAAGCATCCCATGTGAAGAATAGTGTTCCGTCTGCAGCAACGGAATACCATGTTCTGTCAAGAGCGGTTGTACCAGTTCCCACACCTGTGTTAGATAATCCGAAGGATGTTATTACCGGAACTTGATTGACGATATTGAATTCTCCACTCGTGAACCATTCTGTGAAGTTGTTTACATCAGAATCATACGCTCTTGCTCTAAATGTCCAAGAGTCGTTATCGTAAACCGTGGTATCAACGTGTTTCAACCATGGTGTCGAGGTGAGGTTGGCAACAGATGACCAGTTACTCCCGTCCCTAGAAATTTCAATTTCGATGCTAGATATGTTTCCAACTCCCGAAGAAGTGAAAGTTAGGGTGAACAAGCCTTTGACATCCTGATTAGCATTAGGTCCGCTAGAGAATTGGATCGATAACTGACTATCTGAGGATTTAATCACTCTTTCATCGTCCAAAAAAACCTCACTACTTTGCCCCACAGTCATGATGACTGTGACTAAGAGTGCCAAGACGATGCGTCTCATTATTCCACTGACAGTGCCTTCCTTCCTTCAATGCTCGCATTGCAACACCCCCCTTCGGGGTGTGTTGTTACCTGAAAACTAGTTGTCCGATGCGGGCTTACAGTCGGTTGTTTCAAGTGCTACGCCTTTCCTCTAGGTTACATGGCAAGGGGCTTTGTTTCCGCAGTCGTCCTCGCGTTGATGCTTGTATCAACAATGCCGCTATCGGTAAATGCAGAAGATAGTGGTGGTGTTCAAGCCTCCACTTCGACCGTTGCGATCTCTCCTTCAAATCCTGTTGAAGGCGGTTCAGTAACCATCAGACTGACTTTGTATAATTCAAACAACTTTGATGCCGAGGACGTATTCTACGGATTTTATTGGAATGATTATCCAAATAATCTAATCTCTGCAAATACGGTTGATATCCCTGCCGGGGGAACAGTAGATGTTGAAGTCGTGAAATCTGGTCTCACCTACGAAGAGGATGGACACAAAGTTTGGATTGAGTTTGAATACAACCAAGGTGGAAAGAAGTTCTTCTATTCAGATATCTTTGTTTCAGGTTTGCCTGATTTAGAAACATCAACAATCACAACCAGCCCCTCAAGCGTGAAATCTGGAGATGCCTTGTTAGTTTCAACTCTTGTGGAGAACACAGGTTCTGAAGATGCAGATGCTAGCAGAATGCAGATTGACCTGGATTCTCAAAGTGAGATTGTCAACGTTCCAGCAATCCAAGCAGGTGAATCAGAATGGGTTAATCACTCAATGATTGCACCTTCTTCTGGAACCCACGACATCGCTGTAACTCTCGATTTAGATGATGCGGTTGTAGAAGCAGATGAAGACAATACATTCCTTTCTTCTGTTACAGTTGACACAAGAATGGATATCACTCACTTCGGCGACCTATCGATTACAGTTGGGGACGGTGACTTACAGGGACCTTGGACAATTTCTGGGACGATTGTTAGAACTGATGGCAGTGGCACTACAGAAGTGCCTATGCGCATTGAAATCAAAGATGATAATGCAGTTGACATTCCTTTGCCCACATTCTATGTCAATATCACAGGCGGAGAAAGTGCCCAGCAATCCTGGTCATACGAACTCCTGTACAGTCAAATCTCAACTCTATCAGCCGGTAACCATCAGGTAACTGCGGCAATCGATCCGTACGGTACGGGCAATTTCATTCAGGAGAGTACCTCAAACGACCGAATAAGCGCTTACTTCGACAAGTATGACGTTCCAGATGTTGCGGTTGACCCATATGCTGTACCATCAAAAAATACCGTTAACAGCGGCAACAATGTTGACTGGAGTGTATCGATTACTAATACCGGCGATGTTGAGGTAAGGGGCAAACTGATCTACACATGGGAAGGTCAGACTGTGGCAGAATCATCTCAGCCGATTATCACAATCCAAGCTGGCGACTCTTACCTATGGCAGAATACTTTGGCCACAGAGAGCGGTTCACATACTGCGTTTTTCGAGGCACAGTGGGTCCCTCTTTCTAGTTCCTATGATTTGAATCCACTCAACTCATACGCCAACGGCAGTGTTGAGGTCAACGCTCAACTTCGCCTTACATGGTCTAGAACTTCAATGGAGTTGGTCGACTCTAATCAAGAACCAGCAACCTTCCCATTAATGTCTGGCGATGAATATACCGTTTCAATCAAACTCGCATCCCAAGAAACTGGTGTTGTAACTTACTCGTGTGAAAATGAATTAGGCGAAGTTTTCGAAGAAATCGATGTCTCTGTCTCAACTGGCGGCCAAATCGTTACCGTCGAATGCACATTTACAGCATCTTCACCCTATACCAACATCAACCTAGTTCCGAATGAGACTGCGGTTAGTTCAACTCAAACTTGGAATTGGGATTCCAAAGAATCAAGCAGCAACGTCGCAGATGAAGCAGGAAATATGACATTCCAAACCGCAGGACTGATTGCAGTAATCTGTGTGATTCTAATCGCAGTTTTGATTGCAGCAGTTATCCTAACCCGTGAAGTAGAAGAAGAAGTAGAAAGAGACATTTTCGATTACTGTCCAGCCTGTGATGGGGAATTGACAGGTGGAGAAGACAGGTGTCCTTGGTGTACTTTCAATCTCAAGAAAGCAAGAAAACAATTCCACGATTGTGAGAGTTGTGGTGAATCAATACCAGACTTACTTGCTAACTGTCCTTATTGTGGTGTTGACCAAGACGTTTCCAAATATTTCGAGCAACGACAAAGAAGAGTCATCGAGAAAGAGGAAGTGCCACTTCAAGAAGAAGAGGAGATTGATCCTGAAACAATCCACGCTGCAGGTTACGAAGGATTTGATGAAGCTGTCAAAGAATTTGGATATGATTCCGATGATTTAGAGGAGCATTGGGATGAAAACATTGCCAGGGCAGAGGCTGAGGTTGAAGCCGCTTACGATAGAAGAATGGCTGAAGAAGACGTTGAGATGGATGAAGAAGAAGCCCTATCAACTGTTACAACGACATTGAAGTCCATTGAGGAAACCTTCGAAGGTCATGATATCGATGCAATTCTAGAGAATAAGGACATAAAGGCTCACGCGGATGACGGCGGAGAGTTGTCAGCGAGTGATGCAGATATTCGTGGCAAGTTGTATGAAATTACAGGCGAAGAGGGTGTAATGCCTGGAGACGAGGTTTTAGTTGGTATGGGAATACAAGACCGTTCTCTTGCAGGCAACGTTCTACCTGATGATGCGATGGATTTCTCGTTTGAAGATGAGGTAGACGAACTAGATCCGGTGAAGGCTGCAGCTGCTGAGAACAAACGTAGACGCGGAGTTAGAAGGCGCCAAAAGAAGGAAGAAACAGCGGAATGCGGTGCATGTGGTGCAGATATTCCGGTAGATGCAAGCGAATGTTCTGTTTGTGGTGCTAAATTCGAGTGAGAGATTACTCTAGAAAGACCTCGAATAGGATTTGATGCCTGTCAGTACTCATAGGGTTCGTCATCGCTATTGCTCGGCTGACCCTCTTGACTTCATTCAGGCATAGTATCCGAGTCTATGATTTGGTTTCAACCCATCGAGGGGTTCCATTCATACATTGGTAGCGTCTCGGATTCGTTGATGAGGCCAAAGCATGCAATGTCTGCATTTGCAATGCTGGCCATATTAATGACCTCAACAATGGGTTGCATTGGACTTGTTCCTGCGCGTGAATTTATGGAAGATTTACGCCCAGCGCCGGAGATGATTGAGGTAGTTGAGAAAATCAATGCCTCCCATGTTTTCACCACAGATGTGGCAGATGTTGCAGGAAGCACTTCATACTCGAGTGTTCAAAAGTTCGAGGTAGATTCCGATGTAGTCGAAATCAGTGCATATATTTCCGCGGCAATGCCGCTTGAGTTGATTTTACCTAGCACACCAACCGATGTAAGGTACGTTAGAGCATCTCTGACCGATTCAGAGGGGAATCAAGTTTGGTTTGAAGAAGTAACAGAAACCGAGAGAAAGATGGTAGCAACTTTCTCGCAGCCACTTGCAGAAGGGTCTTGGACTCTTAGCGTAGATGCAAGAGGATATGGAGAAGAATTTGCAAACCTCTACAAAGATTCCTTTCAAGTTCTGATAAAAATCGAGAGAAAGTGCTGGGAGTATCCAAACGAAGTTGGATGTGCTTACGACTAGATTAGACTAGAGTCGCACGCATAGCGTCTTGAGCAACTTTCACACTTGCCTTTCCGATTGTGATTTCTTTCTGCACCACCTTGTACCATCAATCGCTGTACTTCTTTAGTTGCAGAAAACAACAGATGCTTATTGTGGTCATCCCAATCGATTTGGTGTAGGTTTTCATTGCCGTATTTTATGACGCCATAAGGGGGATTTCTTCCGGTAGTAGATTCTACTAGGTGTAAATATGCTAGTAACTGCATCTTGTGTGATTTGTGTGGTTTTCCGGGTATTTTGCCAGTTTTTTGTTCAACAGGAATGAATTCTCCATCGACGATGACAATTTGGTCAGGTCTTCCTCTTAAACCGGTTTTTTCGTCGGATAGTAGCCCAGCGGTTGCTTCATCATCGGAATATGCAACATCAGTATTTTCTTCTATTCCTGCATTGATTCTAGCTACCTCAAGTGCGTTGTCGGCAAGTAACGCTTTCTGGAGTTGCCAAGATGCCAGCAATGTCCAAATCATTGCGACTGTAACCAAGATAAATCCTGCTTGTTCCTTGTCTTCTGCCCCATACAGACCAATGGCATGTAATCCAAAAATAGTCGCTCCCATCAAAAGGCCTGCTTCTACCCTACCACCTTGGCGCCATCCACCGATGAAGCCATGGGGTTGGAATGTTCGTGGTATTGCCGATTCGTCTAGATTTTTCAGTTCATCCAATTCTTCTGATTTCTCGATTGGGAGATCTATCCAATTCCTCCAGGGAAGGTAGATTGCTAAAAGACCTGCAATGAGCCAAAGCACTGAGAGAATTGAAAGATATCTAGCAATGTCAATTGGGGTTCTTTCATCAGTAATCGTAGTGAAAATGATAGCATCAGATATGAAGATTACAACGATTGTAAACCACCATGACCAGATGATCAATGCCTTACGAAGGTCGGTTTGTTTTTGCTTGAAGTTTTCCACCTTTTTGTGAATTTCAGCGTGTTTTTGTCTACCTGCATCGATAGCCTTGCCCCTACCACCTATTCCTTCTCTAGCCAAAGACCATGATAGTGGACAATAGGCATGACGTTCCAAATCACTTGCTGATACATGAAGTGCTTTGCCAGAATCGTCTCTCCAAAAACCGTCATCGCTTTCCTCTGCGACAACAAGGTTACTGGATTGTATATCTGACAAAAAACCGCCCCCGACATTTTGCGAGTATGTGGCGTCGCCATCAACCTTGCCCCTGCGAGTGTGATGCCTAGAACCGTGATACTGGGCCATTATGAGGACTCATTATCTTACGAAGCGGTTATTTAGGGGGGGTTAGTGGGCCGAATGCTGGAGTCATTACCATGACAGAACTGTTAGTCGACCGTGAGACATACGAGACAAACGCCGTACACATCGGTACTCAACAAAAGAGTGCAGATATGGCACAATTCATCCAAGAAGTTCGCTCAGATGGACTGTACCTAATCGACGTAGAAATTACAGACAACAGAATCCGTGCAATTTCTCAATTCCTAAACCGTTACAATCCTGCAAACGTCATGGTAGTCAGCGCAAGGCAATACGGACAGCGCCCAGCAAGGCTGTTCGCTGAAGCAATTGGCGCAAACGCTGCTGTTGGAAGGTTCATTCCAGGCAGTCTAACCAATCCTGCTCTACGCTCTTACGTCGAGCCAGACATGCTTTTCGTTACCGACCCTGCTGCTGACCAGCAAGCTCTACGTGAGGCTGTAGACTCCGGACTACCAATCGTAGGAATCTGTGATGCTAACAACAACTTGCGCAATGTCGACCTTGCTCTTCCAGCAAATAACAAGGGTCGCAAGTCACTTGCTCTTCTATACTGGATTCTTGCCCGAGAAGTCCTAAAGGCACGTGGCGAGACAACCGATGAGGCATGGGCTGAGGCTCAAGACCTAGAAGAGTGGGAATCTACTTTCTGAGCAGAGACTCACCCCAAACGGGTGATGAAAGATGAGTGATTTCATCTTACCAAAACCAGGTGAATGGGACGGCGAGGCTCGTCCGTTATTCCTTGCACCAATGTCAGGTGTTACCGACCTTCCTTACCGTCTTCTTGCCAAAGAATGTGGTGCAGATTTTACGATTACAGAGTTTACAAACTCGACAGCCCTTACCCGCGATGCAGCAATGTCGTGGCGAAAAATGGAAACATGTGATGATGAGAATCCTTTCATTCCCCAAATTTTCGGTGGAGTAATCGAAGATATGGCATTGGCTGCTGAGTTATTGGAAGATACTGCAGATCTGATTGACTTGAACTTCGGTTGCCCAGCTCCTAAGGTAACAAAAATCTGTGCTGGTGCAGCCTTGATGGGAGAGCCAGAAAACTTGGTCTCAATGTGTGAAGCAGTTGTAGATCGAGTGAAAATTCCAGTTACTGCGAAGATGCGACTTGGTACAGGTCAAGGTAATTTCAATGCCAAAGAAATCTGCCAAGAATTGGAGAATGTTGGTATTCAGCGTCTGTGTGTTCACGGTAGAACTCTCAGACAGAGATACTCTGGAGTCGCAGACTGGGATTACATCACTGAGGTCGTAGATGCAGTTGAGACCCCTGTGATTGCTAACGGTGATGTTGTAGATGCGAAGACTGCAAAGGCGTGCCTTTCACAAACCCACGCAGCTGGATTGATGGTTGGACGTGGGGCAATCGGTCGCCCTGCGGTATTTGGGGAAATTAAGGTCGGACTGGGTTGGATGGAGCGTGAAGAATTACCTTGGATCGCAGCCCATGATGGCGACTGGGATGAATTGGGCTATGTCGCTCAGCAATTTGCAACTCGACGATGGTGCTGGAACAGATATATCGAGTTGGCTCGAGAAACAACTGGTCTGAATTTGAAGTCAATGAGAGGACATGCTGTTTCATTCACCAAGGGTCTACCTAGTGCAAAGAAAATTCGTAACATCATGCACGGAAAGCAAAGTAGGGAGGAATTTGCGCAAGCAACTAGCGACTTCCTAGCCTCAAACTAGATTTTGCGATTGCAAAATTTGGATTATTAGTTTTGGTGCAAATTTCATGCAACATAGATGAAGTATCCTAGTATTCCTAGTCCGGCGGCTAGGAGTATAGTGTATAAGAGATAAATAGCTTTTACATCTGATTTGGATTGCCAAATTTCCGTGAAACCGCAACTGCCGCAGCGATAGTATCTGCCGGACATTATATTGCCCATTCCACCCATCATGTTTTCTTTGATATTTGTTGAGTCACACTTGGGGCACTTACCTGATACTTTCATGGATAGCAATGAAGTGAATCAGATATTGAACTTTGTCAAAGTTTCACCGACTTTCTCAATTCTTCTGATTACTCGATTGAGGTCATCCATTGATTTTCTTTTCAGCATATCAACATCCATACCAACTAGCCTGTGACCGAGAGGTAATCTTCCTCCAAGCAAGTTGAGTAGTAGCATCTGTTCTTTCGCATCCATATCCTTCAACGCACGCTCGATGGTTTCGGGTTTGCAAGTGCCTTTTTTCAGATGTTTCAAAAGAGAATTTGGGACTGATAGGCGCTCAAATCCACCTTTCTTCAGCAACCAATCCTCTCCCCTACGCATGTGCTGCGTAGTCATTGCCGACCATAGGGCGGTCGACAGACGGTCGGTTCTAGCGACTCGCTCTACTATTCCAGTCATTCGAAATCTCTCTAGTATTCTTCCAACCCTTGGCTTTGGTCCTTCCAGCGACTTTGCTGCCTCATCGATAGAAATTGGCGGACCAGAATTTAGCAGCATTTCGAAAATTCCGACAGATAGTGATTCAGATAGTATCTCTTTACCAGGCCTCTCTCCGAGCAATCCTACATCTGCCATAAATCGAGACAACTCACTCTCTCCATCTTCGAGTGGGCCCCATTCTTTGATTCGTAGTAAGGCGTTTGGCTTACCATCAGGAGGTAATTCAATTTTCATTGCGACCTTCTTGCCTCGACTCCAAATCTCATCAAAAATCTCTAATCTTTGGGAATGAATCAACTGTGCTCTTGCTTTCATATTTGCAATCGCCTTCTTTAATGAACCACCTGTAAGGTAGTAGTTTTTCCATCCCTTCCCCGATGAAGTCGAAACCAAACCTGCGGATACAAGGCGTACAAAGTGATGATGAATTGCAGCGGGAGTGACTCCTAAATTTTCAGCTAATTCTCTAGTCTCATAACCCCTACTCGGGTCTTTGAATAAGTGCTCGGATAAGATTCTGTGAATGGGTGAGAATGTTCCATCATCCGCTGCATTTTCTCCTCTTCTCCTGTGCAAACAAAGAGTGTCGATGAGCCAAGAGATTAGTTTCTCTCTATCGTTCTTGCTTGCCGGCAGTGGAATTTCATCCAATCGCAAGTCGAACATACGCCTAACGGATTGCCGAAGGGATTTGAATAATGCGCAACAAACGTTTCTTGAGAGGCGATTATTGAATCAGCGTCTCTCATCGGACCACTCATAATCGACCTTTCTTGATGATTGTAATTCTTCGGTCTCCAGAAGGTGAGGTGCCATTTCAAGACGGTCTTCTCGCAAAATACCGCGCCTTCTCAGCACCTTAACAGCAGAGTGTACAGTGGCCCTTGTTCTACCAATTCTTCTTGCAAGTGCGGCTTGTGATCGTGGAATACCGTTTACACGAATATCGTCCACAATTGTTCTTTGGACAAGTGACAATCCGATTGGCATCTTCCTTGCAGCCTCTGTTTCACCTACTTCAACGCCTCTTAGGGCTTCGACCTGGGAAGGGCCTCCAGCAAAATAGC
>JBMYVD010000028.1:0-19851 GCA_049606035.1 Candidatus Poseidoniaceae archaeon
GACTACACAGATCGCAGTCGAATGATTGACGAGTGGACCTATGAGAACCCTTGGTCACTGGTATTTGTTGCGCCCGGAAATACTGGCAATACGATGCTTGAGCCTTCCAATGCATACAATGTGGTTTCAGTTGTGGCTAGTGATTCAGAAGAAAATGCAAGCCTGTGGCCCGGTAATTCACACGGCCCCGATGTTAACGGCCGGAGAGGGACATTTGTCGCTGCGCCTGGTATGAGTGTTCTTTCTGCTAAAGCAGATGGTGTTCAAGATAGTTTGAACAACGGCTCGTTTACTATGACCGGGACCTCGATGGCCGCGCCAATGGCTGCGTCGTTTACTGCTTTGTTGCAGCAGATGATCGAGGAAGATTACGGTTACACGCCTTCCGCGCCTATGCTTAGAGCAATGTTGGCGGCATCTGCAGAAGGAATTGGTAGCAACCAGCCTGACGAAATGCAAGGTTATGGCAGACCTGAACTAGATACTTTCGAAGGCGGTTATTACGCTCATGACTCTTATTTCGTTGAAGATTGGAAATCAATAATCCAATCTCGAGGAGGAACTATGAGTGATTTACTATCCAACCCTTGGAATGGTTCTGAGGCTGTTGGGCCCTTTTTGTCACAAAATGAAAGTTGGAGTGAATATTTCTATCCTGTTCCAAATGAAGATGTTGAAGTTGTACTTTCTTACAACGCGAGACCAAACGAATACGAAATCGATGATTTGCGATTGATAATTCACACATCTGAGGGTAAATTTGCTATCGATGACTCGATAGGTAGTTCCGGGTATAGCCAAATGTATTACAGCTCGGTGGTGAACCCATTAGGTCTTAATTCTACAAACGAAACTACAGTTATGATTCGACTATCTTCCTCCCAACTAGAAAACGTTGACTGGTTAAGAGTTGAAGTTGTCGCTAATAACATATACGAAGGCAGTAACTCAGGAATGTTGGGAATAAATGGCACAAAGGTAGGATTTGGCCTGGTGGCTACAGGGGTTGCTGAGTTCAGTCCAAACACGGCCCCAGTAATCTCAATTATTGATGGGCCCATGGGTGGTGAAAATTATTCTGAAAATATTTCAATTTCACTATATGTAAGCGATTTTGAAGGCGATGGATATGCAGTAGTACTCAGATTGAATAACTCGAACTTTTCAATTGACTTAACAGATTGTGCCCTCGTGTCTATGACAATTTCCAACATTAACTGTACTATCAATATAGCACAAGATTTGGTTCCCAGACCCATTAACAGACACGATTGGAGGTTGGAAGTATTAGCTGTAGATGACAATAACTCACTATGGACTACAGCTTTAATTTCCTCTTATTCCAGTAACAATTTCTCGATTTGGTGGACATCTCCTCTGCTTGATGATTTGAAAGAAGAGTCTGTGATTACTAAAGAAGGAGAGACAGAACAAAATCGTGTTTTGCTCTGGGGTGTTTTCGGAGTTGTTGTTGGCGTTATTGTGGCTGCCGGTGTAATGTTTAGGGGTTTTGAGAGAAGAGTGTTTTCTGAGGTTCCCTCGCCGTTCAGAGAGGAAGAGTGAAGATTTTTCTCGCGAGTGAACATTAAGACGGGTAACTTCGTGGCGCATTTGTCCGAAGGGCAAAGGTGAGTAAAAATGGGAGAAAGACTCTATGTTGGAATTGATTTGGGAACATACCAATCTACCATTGCAAGTAGTTCTGGTTCGCTAGAAACAATCGAAACTGTAGTGGGTAGACCAAAAGACCCTGTAGCAAGAAATTTCCTTGGAAGAGATGTACTATTCGGAAATGATGCATTGAAGAATAAGTTGGCTTGTAACCTATATCGCCCAATGGCTGCCGGTGTTGCTCAAGATGATGAAGCAAACCTTGCTGCAGCAAAGGCGTTTGTTACCCACCTAATCGAAACCGTTGGACCAGAAGATTATGACGAAGTATTCGGAGTAATTTGCTCCCCATCCCACGTTTCTTTCACCGACAAGAGTAACTTGGTTGCTACCTTAAGAGGTCAGGTAAATGCAATCATGGTCGTTACTGAACCATTCGCAACCGCATACGGAATCGGAGAAATTTCCGGTTCAATCTGCGTGGACATTGGAGCAGGTACAACTGACATCGCTCGACTTTACGGTATCTTCCCAACCGAAGAAGACCAGGTAACAATCCAAGAAGCTGGAGACTGGATCGACATGCGTTTGATGGAACTTGTCCAGAAGAAGTACACTGGTGCACAGGTCACAAAGGACATGGTCAGAAAGTGGAAAGAAGAATTCTCCTACGTCAACGGTGAAGACCGTGAACAGATGGTAGAATTGTCTGTTGAAGGAAAGAAGCAAGTTGTCGATATTGGTGATCTAATCAAGGCTGCGTGCTCTATGGTAATCGGAAAGGTCGGTGCTGCAATCAAGTCCATTGTTGCTACAGCAGACCCTGAATACCAACCAATCCTAAGAAACAACATCATCCTATCTGGTGGCGGCTCTCTCATTGAAGGAATCGCTGATGCAATCGCAAACGACATCGCTGACATTGGAGATGTTACAGTAACATGTGTCGAAGACCCTATCGAAAAGGTTGCAACCGGCGCTATGGCTCTTGCTCAGGACATGCCTGACGAGCAATACACCGCAATCAACTGAAGGTCTAACAATTGGCTTCTTGAGCCACTAGACGAATGAAAGGTTGAAGAATGGTTGAGGTGCGATTGCGCTCAATGACGTTCGGCGCTGAGACTCCAGGTGGCATCCGTCGCATGACTGAATCCAGTGGGGATGAGAGAGCGGCCCTAGAGGGAATGCTTCGCGCATATCCCGTTGAACAACTCGTTGAAGAAGTGCTTGTAGCGTGGCAAGAACTAGCCGATAGAAACGAAGATTTGGTCACTTCAAAGCAAAGATTGAGGGTGCTTGAATTAGATTTGGCTGAGCGAAAAGACGAGGTTGCGCCCGAAGTTGCTCAACTAAGGGCTGCAGAAAGCCAACTAGAGGAATCTAGTGCCAGAATTGTGCATCTTGAAAGACTTCTAGACGATGCTAGAAAAGAAGTTGACGAAAGTCGCTCTGGTATGTCTGTAGAGGAAAGAGAATCTTTGGAAAAGGAAGCATCTCAATTACGTGAATTAACAACTCAACAGGACGATGTTATCGCAGAAATGGAAGGTAGAATGTCACAGATGGTCGAGGCTCTTGAAAGGGCGGCTGATGCTGGGCTTACCAGCGTAACTGCAGACGAAGTCCGTGCACTAAAGACACAAGCAGATTCGCTCGCTGCCGATTTGGATGCAGAGAAAGCCGCAAACGACGCTCTTGAAGAAGAGCGCCAAAGATTGAGAGATATTGCTGACAGGCTTAGAGGTCTTCTAGATGCTAGGGATAACCGATTAGCAGAGTTAGAGGAACAATTGGAGAGAGTTATGCAAGGGCCTAGGTCGGTTTCTGCAGAGCACGATTACTTGGTAGAACAAATCGAGGAATTAAAGAGGCGACTTCTCGAGAGAAATAGAGAGTATGAATCTCTACGTAGAAGAGAGAGAAGATTACATAACGACGTCTTTGAAAGAGATGAGAGAATTCAACAAATGTCATTGACTATCGGAGATCTAGAAGCTGCTCTAACTGATAGAACTTCTGAAGTTAGAGAGTTAGAAGCACAGAGAGACAGTGCTGTTCACCAATTAGACGGAGTAAAGAGGACAGAGCGAACTCGAGAAGTTGTTGGTCGCGTCTTTGCAGATTCTCTTTCACTCGTTAGAAGTCACGATGAGCGGGAATTAAGAAAAGAGATTTATTCTAACTCACCAGATGTAGAAAGGACCATTTCTGCACCAACGTCTGAGGATATGGCTACACTCGCAGAAGGCGGTACTGTAGATTTGGACACCGCACTCGAAGTTATTGAGAAAGGCATGGATGTTCCTAGAGAGGCTAGACCGGAGTCTCCTGGTGGAACTGGTGACCCAGTTCTCTATGAGGATGAAGATTGAATTGCGCTGACAATTTCTGAGACTCTTTGTCTGAGTTCTTCCATACTTGATGCATCTTCAGTTAGAGTGCCAGTAACTACCCAATTGGCTCCAGCCTTTGCAGCATTTGAGGCCTGTTCGCCGGTTCTAATTCCACCACCAACAACGAGACATAATTCCTCAACCTGCCTAGCTGATTCGATTGAGGATACGTCAACTTGCGTAGATGCTCCACTACCTGCTTCTAAGTATAAGACCTTGAAACCGAACATCTTGGCTGTTAATGCATATGCATGAACTGTATCCTCTTGTCCTTCGTCAATTAATTCGGCATCTCCAACTTCGCCGACTTTACCACCAGGTGAGAATACTACGTAACCCGTTGGAATTGGTTCTACACCAAATTTTTCGAGGTAGGGCGCTCCGCGAAGTTGTTCCCCGATCAAAAATCTCCTCGACTTCGAATTCATCAGCATCATGAATGTGATTCCGTCAGCTGCCGGTGAAAGAGCATGAGCGCCGCCTGGAAACAAAACCACTGGAATTCTCCATTTGTTTTCATCAGATAGTGGGTCTTGGCTTGCTGCAAATATTTGCAATTCCAAAGCCTCTTGAATCGATTTGCACGTCTCATGAACTACTTCGTCGGGAGTGTCTGTTGAGCCGCCTACAAATATCATACCCGAGCCAGATTCTATGGCTGCAATAGCCCTTCTAGTTGCGATTTCAGCACTCTGTTTACCTGGGTCAATCAAGGTAACATGGCGGCAACCAAATGATTGGTCTAGTACGTAATTTAGTAGACCTTCTTCTGGTAGCATGTTAATCCTGCTCCGTTAGGGAATGAATGAGGTTTTTGGCAATTTCTTCGCCTTCCGATATCGATTCATCGGCCCAAATGTTTGAGGAAGTTTCTGGATGTTCTCCAGACATTATTTCCAACCAACCTTGCTCTGGTCGTGGTAATTTTCCTCTAATCCAGCATTCAACTAATCCATCACCCCTTTCAAAGCAGAATCTGTCTTGTTCAATTGAATTTAATTTGAATTCTTGCGGAATATCTCGATTGATCATAATTCCTCCATTCCAAGGTACAAGTGTGTATTGTGTACCTGCTTGTGGCCACCCAGGGGCTTTTGATTTGCCCCCTGTACAATTTAATGAGTTATCTGGAGCTTCCGTTTTGAGTTTGATTTCTCCGCCGCTGTCAACTACTTTTTTTGCAAGAAGTTTCTCAAACCATTCTCTTCTAAATGCCCAGCCAAGATGGTTTTGTTTTGCAGCTGTTTGCTCTATGAAATCTTCGGGAATTGATTTGATTATTCCTGGTGACCTTATTGGGTTACCAATTTCTTGCCGAGTTTCATAAATTGTGACATCATATCCAGAGTTCAACAGGTAGAGAGCGCAAGAAAGACCTCTCACTCCACCCCCAGAGATATTGATCATTTATTGACACCTACAATACTTAATGCGAATACAGGACAAGATGGAATACAATGATTGCATAGAGTACAATCGTCTTGATTGACTATAGCTAAACGATTTACTAAATCTAATGCATTTGTAGGACAAAGCGCAATGCAAGCTCCACAACCATAGCAGAGTTCTTCATCAACGACAAAAATTGATGCTTTGGCCCCCGCCATGATGAATTCCACTGGTAACATACTCATTGATTCATCGGCGGATTTGACATTGGAAAACAAATTAAAATGATTTCAAATCCTTGACAAAAGATTCAATATTTTGCAGTAGAAGTTACAAATTGATGATTTTTAAAAAAATGAAAGTAGTTGCAGCGACCCCTTCATTTCCACTGCAATAAGAAATACATAAAGAGAGTGAAGTAAGAAATGATGATATTGGAATGAGAACGAAGTAAGGCCCGTTGATGTTTTTCGCGTCTAGTCCTTAACCATAACTACCTGATTCAATACGACTCAACCACAAAAACCACTCCAGTGGAAATACAGGGGTCCGACATATTCATTGACAAAACCTCTCTAGGGTTAATTATGGTATTCTATTCTCCAGGTAGAACTACCAGTTATCCTGAATTACCACCTGATAAAGGAATACGCTATCATTATCTTGGTGGTGGAAATGAAGTCGGGAACGTAGGTTGCGTTTTCGAAGACAAAAAAGGAACGAGAATGTTGCTTGATTATGGCCTCGCACCAACAGATCCACCAAAATATCCTAATGAAGCACCAGTAGTAAAAGATGCAGTAATAACTCATTCACATATTGACCATTTAGGAATGGCCCCTTGGTTATGTTCGAATCATAGAACAACATTGCACGGAACACCATTAACAGCAGAAATCAGTCACATGATGTGGAATGATTGTTACAAAGTTAGTAGACTAGAAGGCTATCCATTAGCATGGGATAAACGTGATATCGATATAGCAACATCATCATGGAAAACTCATAATTTTAATGAAAAATGGGAAAAAGATTCTTGGAAATTGAAATTAACTAGTGCGGGGCATATTCCAGGAGCTGCAATGTTAAACGTAGAAACAGAAACCCACAGACTTCTATTCACGGGCGATTTTGATACCAGAGATTCACCTCTAGTTTCCGGAGCTAAACCAGAAAAATGCGATGCATTATTCGTAGAAGGAACATATGGTGGAAGAGACCACCCAAGTAAAGAAGAGACAACTCAAGCATTTATTGACAGAATTGTGGAAGTTACAGAAAGGGGAGGTACTGCACTTATTCCAGCATTTGCAAACGGTAGAACCCAAGACATTGTAATGACATTACACAAACATCTACCAGAATTGGATGTCCATGTAGACGGTATGGGAAAAAGGGTTGCACAATTGCAAATGGAACACCCAGAAGCTTTGCGAGACCCCTCCGCTCTAGAAGATGCTTGGAGATGGTGTCGTAGAGTTTCATCAAAGTCTGATAAGAAAAAAGCACTAAACGCAGATTGTATCGTTTCTACATCTGGAATGATGGATGGGGGCCCATCAATTTGGTATCTAAATAGATTGAGAATGGACCCAAGAAATGCAATCCTCTTGACAGGCTATCAAGCCAAAGGATCAGGCGGAAGGATGTTGCTTGACGAGAAGCACGTTCCTATTTGGGATAAAAGGACACCAATCGATTTGGAAGTTAGTCAATTTTCATTCTCAACCCACGCTGGACACTCAGAAATCGTCGAATTTGCTGAACAGTGTAAAGCAGAAACTGTAGTCGTTTATCACACAGACCCCAATCACGCTAGGCCACCACTCGTGGAGGATTTAGAGTCTAGAGGATTCGAAGTTCATACACCAATTAATGGTGAATCAACCGTGATAGACTGATAGTTTATCCGAAGCGGTTGAATACATTGACATCTACCGTCGCCCATGGCAACCAAGAAAGCACCTCCTGGTAAGCGCAAGAAAAAGAAGCGCAAAATTCGCCTATCATTGAAGTCTTCAAAGATGAAGAAAACAGATTCATACACAGACCAATTAGGTTGGTCAACCGATGTCGGAAGGACACTAGAGGAAAAAGCGAAGCCAAAGGCACCAGATACTATCAAACACCAATGCCAGATGTGTGGTACAATAATGAAGGTTCCAAAGCCAAAAAAGGCTCGATACACTATTACTTGTCCACACTGTGAACATCAAGAGTTCTTCCAATGATTAACTCATTAATCCTAGTAGGTCTATGATTTGTCTAATTGCAGCAATTAACATTACAGTTACTAACATATTCCTAATTGAATTCTGAGAGAACTTTTCAGAACCAAATTTTGATCCGATATATCCACCGATAAGGACAGCGATTGAGAACGGAATTAGGGTTGAAAATTCTAAAGCAAGTTGACCAGATACCGTGCTACCAATAAGTCCTGAAAAGGAATTAACCCAAATGAATACAGCAGAAATCCCTGCTGTTGTTTTAGGATCACTCCAACCGAATAGTAGAATTATTGGAGAGAGGAATATACCTCCTCCGACACCGATTATACCACTTAGAATACCAATTACAAAACCAACACCTATCGCAATATGAAGGGGTGGGGTCTTGTTGATTTCAGCCGAAGAATGAGAATCTTTGGTCGAATACAGCTTCCATGCGGCAAAAATCAAAGTTAGAGAAAGAAGAATATCGTACACAGTGTTGTCAACCTGCAAATATCCTCCAATAAATGCTGCAGGAATACTTGCTACAATGAACGGTAGAGCCAATTTTACATCGAAAAAACCAGATCTTTTGTAAGCGAAAAAAGCGATTCCAGCAACTAGTAAATTCAAACTCCAAGCGTGTTGTTTCAGCCAAACAGGGTCGTTTACAGCATAAGCGGTTAGGGATAAAACAGCAAGATAACCAGAAGCTCCACCGTGGCCCACGCTGGAATACATTGCTGCAATTACCAAAAGGGCGAACAGAAGAACAATTTCTGCAACGACCCCCTCCATGAAGAAATGTAAGGGGGGCTAGATGAATAGGTTGTTGTTGAATTTCCATACAAAGATGCTTTACGCAATACACGAGACCGTTAAACACAGGCAAGGGGGGCAAGACTTGGAAGCAATATCTTTTGTCGCGGTAATCTGTTTACTCCTTGTAGCGGTTGCTTTCAGTCCACTCGGATTAGGCGGCGGCATACTTTACGTTCCAATTATGCATTACATGCTTGATTGGGAAATTAAGGAATCATTAGTAGCGTCACTTACTCTGGTTCTAATGGTTGCATTAGGAAGCAGCATGGCCCATTCAAAATCTGGCCACGCTGACAAAAAGGTAGCACAAATAGGTCGTATTTCCGCCATCCCATCTGCAATCCTCGGAGTGATTCTTTCAGGAGCATTACTTTCTGCAGTAGGGGATGTAGGAATCAAAATTATTGCAAGCATAATCGTCTTCTTTGTCCTTGAGAGAACATTGAGAAAAACTCTATCTAAGGACGAATCAGAGATAATTGAGGTGCCGATTTCAGAAAAGAAAAACCAGTATATTGCAGGATCTTCATTTGCAGGAATTTCTGCAGGAATACTGGGGATCGGGGGAGGAGCAGTCCTGGTAACACTAAACAGGTCAATTCTGAAAATGGATGCAAAAAAGGCCGCTGGAACGAGTTATTTGGTGGCTGCAACAATCACTCCAGTTGCACTTGTCAGCCATTTGATTTTGAGTAGAAATCTATCTACAATTATCGATGATGCTGGCATTTTAGCAATGATTGTCGTCCCAATCCTTGTTTTCACATCGGCTTATTTTGGCGCAAAATATGCGATTAAATATCTTCCAAAACAGATAGTATCCTACGTATTCTTATTCGTAGTATCAGTTAGTCTATTCAGATACCTTTCTGATTTAGTATCTCAAATTTAGAACCGAGAAAATCAATACTAATCGCTTGGTGGAGCAGGTATGAGCGACTTTCCATACTTCGTTACTGTCGACGAAGCCTTGGAAATATGCAAAAAGACAACTCTGCAAACCATGGTTGAAAGAGTAGATTTGGATAGTTGCCACAACCGAATTCTTGCCGTTGACCTTCCTTCTCTAGTCGACGACCCACCTTTTGATAATTCAGCGATGGACGGCTTCGCAATGCGTCATGAAGACACACTCGATGCACCTTCTGAATTGGAAATAATTGGAACGATTCAAGCTGCTGGCCAAGAAGACAATTTAGTTGTTGGAAAGGGCCAGGCAGTCAGAATAATGACTGGAGCACCAATGCCAAAAGGAACAGATTCAATTCTTCAAATCGAGTTAACATCTGTATCAGAAAATGTTGTGACACTATCTCAACCATCGATGAAACATTTCATCAGAAAGAAAGGTGAGAATTTGACAAAAGGACAAGTGGCACTTTCCGCAGGTACACATCTCACTCCTTCTAGAGTGGGCCTTTGTGCTACGATGGGTCATTCCTCAATACCGGTTGTTAAGAAACTGAGAGTAGCGATTATATCCACTGGCGATGAACTGAAACAACCTGGTACAGAACTAAACCGAGGAGAGATATACGAATCCAATTCGTTTGGATTATCTGGTTTGGTGAAGTGGCTGGGGCATGAACCAGTTCGGTTACACTCTGTAGGAGACACAATTGATGATCTACGCAATGTGCTGAATGAAGCCTCTTCAAAATACGATTTGATACTAACCAGTGGCGGAGTATCGATGGGTGATTGGGACCTTGTCCGTAAGATAATGGAAGAGGAAGGAGATTTGCACTTTTGGAGAGTTAAGCTTAGGCCCGGGTCACCACCACTATTCGGCTTGTGGAATAACACTCCCATTTTCGGACTTCCAGGAAATCCAGTAAGTTCCCATGTAGTATTCCGTATGTTAGTTGCACCATGGATAAGGCATAACACACTAGCAAACGGGCCTATTGAGGCTCGCGCACATGCTACCCTTGCAACCAACGTCAAGTCCACAGGAGATTGTCTAACTTTGAGAAGAGTCACAATTGTAAATGAGGATGGACATTTGTCTGCATATCAAAATATCCACCAAGGCTCTGGAAATTTAGCAAGCATGGCTATGAGTGAAGGTATGGTAGTCTTACAACCGGGCCAAGAATACTCGATAGGTGACACCGTTGAAGTAATGTTTCTGTGAGTGATAAAATGAAATTCAATCAAGACATCGAATTGATCGAAGCACTCGCAACAATGTATCCTGATTCAAAGAGAAACACTCTGCGGAAAATGCTTACTTCGGGCAGAGTAACTGTCGATAGTGAGGTTGTGCACAAAGCTAAATTCATTGTCGAGAAGGGAAAGCCCGTTGTAGTTTCAGATAGAGAGACTGCAGCAATTTCTTCTCCGCCGCCAGCGCCAAAAAAGAAACACTCAAAGGTCAAAATTTTGTTTGAGGATGAGCACATAATTGTGGTTAACAAGCAAGCAGGACTTCTATCCGTGTCAACCGATAAGATGGAGCCAGACACACTCCACTCAAGAGTAGTCGATTATCTAAAATCAGAAAATGAAAAATCTTGGGCGTTCATTGTCCATAGATTAGATCGTGAAACTTCAGGGGTTATGATTTTTGCAAAACATAAGAGGCACAAGGAATACCTTCAGGAACAATTCGCAAATCGTGATGTACATAGAGTATACCATGCACTTGTAGAAGGAAGGCCGGATAGGGAAAATGGAACGATTAGAGAGTGGTTGCTAGAAGACAAATTCCTCAAAGTGAAGGCCGTCAAGAAGAATCATCCAAAGGCAAAGGAGGCAATAACACACTACAGCATAGTGGATTTTGATGAATTTGCAAGCCTAGTTCAACTAACAATAGAGACTGGAAGAAGGCATCAAATCAGAGTTGGATTGGCCAATTTAGGGTGCCCCGTTGTAGGCGACGAAGCACACGGAGCAGATGGCAACCCGATAGGAAGAATCGCCCTTCATGCAAGCTCCTTGGAATTTTTACATCCTGAAACAGATGACCCTGTAAGATTTGAGGCAACGATTCCATTTGGTCCCGAATGAAAAGCAAGCACTCAAGAACTCTCGACAAGCAGGTGCGAACTATGCCAAAGGCAGGACATGATGGCTGGATAGAAGTTCGTGGAGCGCGAACTCACAACCTCCAAGACATCAGTGTAAAATTGCCAAGAGGCCAGTTCGTCGTTATTTCAGGAGTTTCTGGTTCAGGCAAATCATCACTAGCATTCGATACCCTATACGCTGAAGGCCAAAGAAGGTATGTAGAGAGCTTATCCTCTTACGCTAGACAATTTATTGGCCAGATGAAAAAGGCAGATTGCGATAGCATAGAAGGGTTATCTCCTGCTATTTCAATCGACCAAAAGCAAGGCAGTCACAACCCACGTTCAACGGTTGCAACAGTCACAGAGATCATGGATTATTTACGCTTAATGTGGGCAAGAATCGGTAAACCACACTGTCCCACATGCGGCGTTGAAGTTGCCAGAAGAACCGTCCAAGAAATCGTTGATGATATTATTTGGAATACGGAAGGACACGCTATTGCCGTATGGAGTCCAGCTATACGAAACCGAAAAGGGACTCACGCAGATTTATTCCGCCATCTTGTGGAACAAGGATGGACAGAAGGTAGGATAAACGGTAGAGAAGCATCGTTTGAAGATGAACACAATCTCGACAAAAATCTCCGTCACGATATCGATGTTAGAGTGGATAGGATGCGTTGTTCTAAAGACAGGCGCCAAAGGCTGACTGAAGCCGTTGAGGCAGCATTGCGAATAGGTGGTGGAACCGTCGCAATTGAAAGCATCAAACTACCTGAAGACAATTTCGAATTCAGTGAAGGTTCAAAATCAACAAAGACAAAACTTGGCGACACAATAGTTTGGTCTGAAGAATTTGCATGTCCAGAACACGGGGCCTTTATGCCAGAAATGAGCCCTAGGGTATTCTCATTCAACTCACCTCTCGGGGCATGTCCATCCTGCCAGGGGCTGGGTGTGCAAAGAAGATTTAGCGAGGAACTACTAGTCGATAGGAAGGCAACAATATCCGAAGGATGCATTATTCCATGGCGCCAATCAATGTCACCACATTGGTATCGCAAACTAATGGAGCAGACTGCTTATCACTACGGCATTCCAACAAATATTCCATACTCTCAACTTGATGATGATGCACAAGACATCATGATGAATGGTTCAGGTTCTACCATTATCCACTTCGAATTTACCTCTGAGACCGGCTCCCAATACAAGTATAGTAAGCCGTGGGAGGGAGTCTATGGTAGACTACAAAAGACGTACACAGAGACGACTTCCGACAGGACCCGAAGTAGGTTGATAGCATGCATGAATGATGAACCGTGCTCAGAATGTAATGGTGAGAAACTCAATCCCGCAGCGAGTAGAGTCACTGTTGGAGGAAAAAGACTACCAGAAATTGGTGCTGCAAGCGTCCATGACGCCTTAGAAATAATCCGCTCAATGCGTGGAGAAGGAGATAGCGCTGAAGAATTGGATGAAAGAAGCGCATTCATCGGCCGTGAAATTTTGAAAGAAATCGAAGGCAGACTTGGATTCTTGAACGACGTTGGATTAGATTACCTAACTTTGGACAGAAAGGCCAACACACTATCTGGTGGAGAGAGTCAAAGAATCAGGCTTGCAACTCAAATCGGAAGCAGACTAACCGGCGTAATGTATGTTCTAGACGAACCATCAATCGGATTACATCAAAGAGATAACGAGAGATTGTTAGCAACACTTAGAGAACTCTCAGATCTCGGAAACACTCTTCTCGTTGTAGAACACGATGAAGATACTCTAAGACAAGCAGACTGGTTGTGTGACTTAGGCCCGGGTGCAGGCTTAGAAGGCGGCAAAGTCGTTGCAAATGGAACACCAAAATCGGTAATGAAAGTAAAAGAATCCGTAACCGGGGCTTATCTTTCTGGAAAGCGTTCAATACCCGTGCCTGAAGAAAGGGTAATTCCATTCAAAGGACACCTAAAGATAGTTGGCGCCCGACAAAACAATCTCAATAACATCGACGTTGAATTCCCACTAGGTTGCCTTACTGCAGTAACCGGAGTTTCAGGTTCAGGCAAATCTTCACTCGTTTCAAGCATCTTGGCACCAGCTCTCCAAAGAAGCCTTCACGGAAGCGATTCAGTTCCGGGTTCTCATGATGAAATAGAAGGAATCGACAAGGTCGACAAAGTGATTGTAATCGACCAATCTCCAATCGGGCGAACTCCTAGGTCAAACCCAGCGACTTACACAAAAGCGTTTGATGAAATTCGGAAATTATTCTCAGAAACCAAACTAGCAAGGGAAAGAGGGTATACTCCTGGACACTTCTCATTTAACGTCAAGGGTGGAAGGTGCGAAGCATGTAGAGGCGGAGGCTCCATCAAATTGGAAATGAACTTCCTACCCGATGTTTGGATAACATGCGATATCTGTGCAGGAAAGAGATACACGAGAGAAACCCTCGAAGTAACTTGGAAGGGCAAGAATATTCACGACATTCTAGAAATGCCGGTTGGAGATGCGGTAGAGTTCTTCGCAAACCACAGAAAACTCCACCGAACTCTCTCCACAATCAATGATGTCGGCCTAGGATATATCCGACTGGGACAACCTGCAACAACACTGTCAGGTGGAGAAGCCCAGCGCGTTAAATTAGCAAGCGAATTACGAAGACCTCCACATAGGCACACAATGTACATCCTCGATGAGCCTACAACGGGCCTCTCTTTCTCAGACGTTCAACAATTAATCGACGTATTGCTAAGGTTGAGAACCACGGGCCACTCAATAATCGTAATCGAACACCACCTTGATGTGATCAAATCCGCAGATTGGGTCATCGACTTAGGCCCGGAAGGTGGAGACAGAGGCGGCCAAGTTGTGGCTGTTGGAACGCCTGAGGATGTAGCCAAGGTAAAGGGCTCATTTACTGGTAAATTCCTCAAAGAAATCCTGTGATTTACAGTTTCTCTTGAAGCGTAGTATTCATGGACGGTAGTCGCTGCGGATTGTCTGCCCCCATAGGGGGCAGGTGTCTAGAATGTCTTCTAATGTAGTCAGAGTCGAGGCAACTCCAAAACTCGGAGATGGAATGAGAGATGTTCGTGGAGACTCTGTAAAGAGGCAACTGGCAGCCGACCACAATGTCGAAATTGATAGTGTTCGGTCAATTGTAGGTTTTTTAATTTCCAGCCAAATAACTTCAGAACAAGTATCTGAGAGAGTAGACGACGTTTTCGCCGACCCAATCATCGAGGAGAGCGCAACAGATTCTCTCCATTTGAATAACAAGGAATTGTTTTCCAGTGAACCGGATATGGTAATCACAATCGGTTTCAAACCCGGTGTTACAGATAATCCTGGAAAGGCTGCACTGGACGGTTTCAAGACAATTTTCCCAGACGCTGGAGAGGATGCAAGGGTATCCACTTACCTTACCTATGCCTTCGAAGGCGTACCCGAAGGAGTGGAAATAGAATGGCTGGCAAAGCAATTACACAACGGGTTAATCGAGAGGGCTCTTTATTCTGTTAAAGGTGAAGAATTCCCTACGATAGAATATGCTCCAATCGCACCTAGCAATTATGCCCCACCGGCCACAGTTGACTTAGAGGTCTCAGATGAAGAATTGATGAAATTATCAGAGGAAGGCCTTCTAGCACTAAACTTGGAAGAAATGCAAACAATCCAAGCACACTACCGAGACCCCGAAGTTAGGACTGCAAGGGCAGCTTTGGGTATACCAGAAAATGCGCCTACAGATGTAGAATTAGAGTGCCTAGCCCAAACATGGTCAGAGCACTGTAAGCACAAAATTTTCGCAGCACATATTCACCACGTCGATAAAGAAACAGGCGAAGATACCGAAATAGATTCTCTGTTTAAGACCCACATCATGAAACCAACATTGGAAATGAAAGATGAGGTTGATTGGTTACTTTCTGTATTCCACGACAATTCTGGAGTCATTGCATGGGATGATGAATGGTCTATGTGTATGAAGGCAGAGACTCACAATTCACCAAGTGCACTGGACCCTTACGGCGGTGCGATGACTGGAATTGTGGGAGTGAACAGGGACATTCTGGGTACTGGACTAGGTGCAAGACCTATTGCAAATACCGACGTATTCTGCTTTGGACCACCTGACTGGGAAGGAGACCTTCCTGAGAATCTATTCCACCCCTCTCGAGTACTGAGAGGAGTTCACGCAGGAGTAAGGGTCGGTGGTAATGAGAGCGGTATTCCAACCGTAAACGGTGCGATTGTTTTCGATGACAGGTATATTGGAAAGCCATTGGTATATTGTGGTACAATCGGTATGATGCCAAGAAAACTCCCCGATGGTAGAGAATCCCACGTGAAGAATCCAGAAGCGGGTGACAGAGTGTACATGGTCGGCGGAAGAGTCGGCTATGATGGGATTCACGGCGCAACATTTTCTTCACTAGAATTGACCGAAGAATCTCCATCTAGTGCAGTACAAATCGGTGACCCAATCACACAGAAGAAAATGCTTGACATGATCCTTGAAGCAAGGGATGCAGGACTAATCACTTGTATCACAGATAACGGAGCAGGAGGCCTTTCCTCAAGCATCGGTGAGATGGCAGAATACACGAACGGTTGCCGTATTGACTTAGGAAAAGTACCACTAAAGCAAGAAGGCCTTTCGTCTTGGGAAATTTTAGTTTCCGAATCCCAAGAAAGGATGACAGTTGCAGTACGAGAGAGCGATGTACCGGCATTCGAAGCACTTGCAGACCTGCACGAGGTAGAGGCGACATGGGTTGCAGATTTCACAGACACTGGCCAATTTCACGTTGTTCATGGCGAAGACACAGTGGCATCATTACCAATCGAATTCCTACATGATGGAGTTCCACAACTGCGATTAGAAAGCGAATGGAGTCCGCCAAGCAACCCAGAATTCACTCCGCCGAGTGATTCCAATCATTCATCGCTACTTCTCAGAATGTTATCACGACCAAATATTGCAAGCAAGGAAACATGGGTTCGCCAATATGACCACGAGGTCATTGCACAAACTGCAATCAAACCATTTGTTGGCGTTGAGAGAGACGGTCCTGGGGACGCCGGACTTCTTGCACCAGTCCACGGCTCTACACATGGGTTGGTTGTTTCAAACGGCATTTCCCCAAGGTACAGCGATATTGATGCAGGAGCGATGGCAGCAGCAGCGGTTGATGAAGCGGTAAGAAATGCGGTTTGTACAGGCGTAGATCTTTCCAAGATTGCAGGATTGGACAACTTCTGTTGGCCAGACCCAATCGAGAGCAAGAAAACCCCTGATGGAAAATTCAAACTTGCACAATTAGTTCGAGCGAATCGGGAATTAGAAAGAATCTGTAGAGCATACTTTGTTCCATGTATTTCAGGAAAAGACTCGATGAAGAACGACTATGGAACAGGAGAGAATAAGATTTCAATTCCACCAACACTACTATTCTCGCTATTTGGCAACCATCACGACGTTCGATACACAACAACTTCTGACCTCAAACCCGGTGAGAGTTTGTACTTGGTTGGAGAATCAAAACAGGAACTTGGAGCGAGTGAAATTTCCTACATGCTAACCGAAGCAGGAGAGTCTGAAGGGATAGGTGGCGAAGTTCCTAGACTACCTGAGCCAGAAAAGAATCTCGCTGCATACAAGGCGCTTACTGGAGCGATACAAGCCGGAATCGTCAGAACAGCACACGATTGTAGTGAAGGCGGCGTTGCTGTTGCAATCGCCGAAATGTGCATCGGTGGTAGATGCGGCGCTGCAATAGATGTTGATGGTCCGGGCGAAGCCGACCTATGGGGCAGACTATGGGGAGAATCATTAGGAAGAATTCTAGTCGGAGTTAAGCAGAACAATCGTGAAGAATTCCTTTCGATGATGAAAGGTCATTCATTGACCTACATGGGAGAGGTTACCGATAGTGACACACTGAGCGTTTGGGATGGAGATGACCTAGTTATTGAATCCAGTGTTGAGGACATGGTCGCTGCTTGGAAAGGGAGCCTCGACATGACAGGAGGTGTTCAGTGATGGGCGAGGATGTGAAGGTAGCAATCCTCTTCGGATTTGGAATAAACTGTGATAGAGAGACTGCGGCAGTATTCGAATTGGCCGGAGCAACTAGCGAAAGGGTGCACGTTAACCACTTTGTAAACGGTAACAGAGACCTTTCAGAATTCCACATTCTAGCAGTTCCAGGAGGATTTTCTTTCGGTGACCACTTGGGTTCTGGAAGACTCTTAGGAAATAGAATGAGATTTGCAATGCGTGACCAGTTATCCGCATTTGTAGCGGCAGGAAAACCCATCATTGGTATTTGCAATGGATTCCAAGTGCTCGTAAAGACAGGCCTTCTTCCTGGAAGGGAAGTGCCAGATTTCGAGCAGAGAGCGAGTCTTACCTTGAACAATAGTGGACGCTATGAAGACAGGTGGGTAACACTAGAGTTTGACCCTGAAAGCCCATGTATTTGGACGAAGGGAATTACTAGAATTGAATGCCCAGTAAGACACGGAGAGGGCAGGTTTGTCATGCCTTCAACAACCGATTTGGATGACCTAGACGAAAACAATCAGATCGTTACGCGCTACGTTGACCCTAGTACAGAGCCAGGAAAAGGAATGACGGACGAATCACTACCGTTCCCAATTTGTCCAAATGGCAGCATTCGAAACATCGCAGGAATTTGCGACCCAACGGGACTTGTATTCGGTCTAATGCCACATCCTGAAGCTGCTTATGCAACGTTCCTACACCCGCATCACACAAGGAGTGAGGTTAGCGACGAATTGCTAACAAATGCTATGCAAATTTTCAGAAACGCTGTAGATTATGCAAAAGCAAACCTTTGAGAAACGACCTCACATCAAACAAACATGGCGTCCAAGAAATTGTACATGGAGAGCATCGATGCGTGCTATCTTAAGGATTTTACAGCACAAGTTACCGCTGTTGATGAGAACTCAGTCACTCTAGACCAAACTCTGTTCTACCCACTTGGCGGTGGCCAAAATTGGGATACGGGAACACTGGTTTGGGATGGAGGAAAACTTTCAGTGACCGAGGTAAGAGGGCGTGCGGACGTCCAACACTTTGTTGGAGACGACCACGGGCTTTCTGTAGGCGATACAGTCGAAGGAGAAATCGACTGGGATAGAAGGCATGCGCACATGCGAATGCACACCGCTCAACATCTTGTTAGTGGCTTGGTTTACGAGTTATACGATGGTGCCAGAACAGTAGGCAATCAGATTCACTCTGACCGCTCACGAATAGATTTCAACCCTGTAAAGTTCAGTGAAGAAATGATAGAAGATTTATTCCACAGGGCTAACGAAATGGTCGAATCAAATCTTGATGTAACAGACTGCATCATGACACGAGAAGAAATCAATGCAATAATGCCTCCAGAAAGGACAAACATGGACTTATTGCCCATTTCAGTAAAGCAACTAAGGGTGATTAGAATAGGGGATAATATCGATCTTTGCCCTTGTGCTGGAACTCACGTTAGAGCGCTTGGGGAGATAGGAAAAATGGAATTCTTAGGCAAGAAAAACAAGGGTAAGGGTACAACAAGAGTAAGTTACACTCTTGAAGGCTGTGAGAGTTGAAATCCAAGCAAAACCACTATCCAGTAATTGAAAAGTGATGATAGTAAATATTTCTTGATAAGACTATAGGTCTAAATCATCGTCGAGCAATTCTGAAACTTCAGATTGAGCAGATTCCCATTCCTTCCTATCCCTCTCTCTTTCAGCAATAGTTGCAGACTCAACAATCTCTCTCAAGGGTTCGGGAGCGTCTGAGGCAACCCTTTCTGCAACTATCTTGTCACTCATCCTTCTATCCTCTCCAAGGCGGTCTGAACGGTCTACTGCGGCTATGGGGCGACTAGGAATTGTACGCGCTCCGTGTGAGAAATCTTCGACTTCTAACGACTCTGCCATTTGCTCGAGAATCTCTTCTGGTGGCAATTCATCCTTCCAAGGATTTTGATTACCTACAGATTGCACAATATTCTCCTTCTTTTTTTGAGCTTGTTGTGCAAATATTTGCTCAATATCCTCACTCGTAGGCAATTCCTTTGCCTCAGTCATTGAATTTGCCAGTCTCTGCTGTTGAATTAATGCAGGGCCATGAACATCATCATGGTCATACCTGTTTGGATTAGCTGCCATGGTCAGCAATTCTCTTGCGAGTTGGAATAATTCATCAGATTGCGGAGCCTTTGCGATTTGGTCACGCACCTTTGTGTGGTGAGAAATGCAATTCCTACACCTTGCACTTCCAGCGACATCTTTTGCATCGCAACGCAGACAGCAGGCTTGGAACCCCAAGTCTTTCATCGCTCTGCGTGGCATCGCCATGCACGCTCCTATTCC